>NZ_JARFXU020000020.1:0-92267 GCF_029581595.2 Arthrobacter sp. NQ7
GAGAGTGACAGGGCCGGCCACGCCGTCAAAACAACCTACGGTCGCGGGCCGGTGGCGCCCCTCCGCGGAACGCTTCCTCCGCCGTCGTCGTTCCCCGCTTGGCCCGGCCCGGAAACCCTGTCACCAGCATCGATTGCTCCGTACTTGTCGTTATGGGCGGCCTAAACGACAACTACGGAGCAATCGATGGGGTGAACCGGGTTAGAGGGTGGCGGCGCTGAAGGTGTCGCACTGCTTGATGTCCCCGGACTGGTAGCCGCGGGAGAACCAACGCTGCCGTTCTTCGCTGGAGCCGTGGGTCCAGCCTTCGGGGGAGACCCGCCCGGTGGCCGCCTTCTGGATCCGGTCGTCACCCACGGATGCTGCCGCAGACAACGCGTCGTTCACATCCTGCTGGGTGAGGGGCTCCAGGTAGGGCTTCCCGGTGGCGGGATCCGGAGTGGTGGAGGCGTACTTGGCCCAAAGGCCCGCGTAGCAGTCAGCCTGCAGCTCGGTGCGCACGGAGCCGGACTCGGGCCCCTGCGGATCCTGCTGCGCCCGCTGCAGGTCCCCCAGCAGGTTCTGGACGTGGTGGCCAAACTCGTGTGCCACCACGTACTCCTGGGCCAGCGGGCCGCCCGAGGAGCCGAACCGGTCCACGAGTTCCTGGAAGAAGCCGGGATCAAAGTAGGCGGTGGTGTCCGTGGGGCAGTAGAAGGGCCCCACCTCAGAAGTCGCGGCCCCGCACCCCGTATTGGTGCTGCCGCTGAAGATGACTGCCTCCGGGCGCGGGTACTGGACGTTGTACTGCTTCAGGTAGCCGGGCCAGAACGCGTTGAGGCTGTTCACGGTGCCGGTGATCCGGCAGTCGAGGCGGGCATCCGCATCCGCTCCCGTACTGCAGGCCGGCGCCGTGCCCTGCGACTGTCCGCCGGAACCGTTCTCCACCAGGCCGCCAAGCATGTTGGGGTTGATGCCCAGCAGGAGCGCAACGAGCAGCACCAGGCCGCCGCCGATGCCGCCGCCGACTTTCAGCCCCGTACCCATGCCCCGGCGGTCCTGGACCTGGCTGGGATCAAGCTGCACGTTGTCATTGAAACTCATAACGTCACAATACCCGCGGGCCGCCGGCTCAATCCGTGCCGGCCGGTAAAGTTGGTCCGTGCCTTTCCTCAACAGAATCCAGCGCTGGGCGGACATGCGGCCGCACCACACCGCCGTGGTCATCGCGGGGCAGCGACTGGACTGGGAGGAACTGCGGGATTCGGCCGCTGCGCTGGTGCCGGAGACGAAATCGGTCACCACCCTCTGCGAGTCCAACTCCGCGGCCTTCGCGGTGCAATTCACCGCCGCGGTGGCGGGAGCCCGGCAGTGCGCGGTCCTGGATCCGGCATGGCCCGTGCAGCTGCAGGAGGACATTGTCCGCCGGGTGGAGGCCTGCGCCGAAGCGGCCGCAGCCTCACCGGACGACGCCCTGGTGGACGGGCCGCCGGATTCCAGCTTCCTCATCGGACTCACCTCCGGGACCACATCCGTTCCCAAGGCCTTCACCCGCTCGCGGCAGTCCTGGCAGCGGTCCTTCGACGCCTCGATCGAATTCTTTGGGCTCCGCCAGGACGATGTCACCCTTGCCCCGGGGCCGCTGGCGGCGAGCCTCAACCTCTACGCCCTGGCCGAATGCCTGTACGCCGGATCCGAATTCCAGACGCTGGAAACGTTCGACGTCGGCGCCGTTCATGCGGCGATCACGCACGACCGGGTGACCCGGCTGGTGCTGGTACCCACCATGCTGCGGATGCTCAGCGAACGCGGAATGACCGGATGCGTCGATGCCTCCGGCGTCCGCACCATCATCTGCGCCGGATCAAAGCTGGACGCCCGGACCCTGGAGGCGGCCCGGCGCTGGGCACCGAACGCCACCATCTATGAGTACTACGGCGCCTCCGAACTGAGCTTCGTCTCCGGGCTGGGCCTGGCACCCGGCCAGGGAGCCACCGCAGGCGGCACCGGAATCGGCCGGCCCTTTCCCGGCGTCGACGTCCGCATCCTGGATGACCGGGGCAGGCAGGTCCCCGACGGCGGGTACGGCAACATCTGCGTCCGCAGCGGCATGGTCAGCAACGGCTACCTCTGGGGCGACGACGGCGAAGCGCTGCGCTCCTTCGGCCCCTGGTACTCGGTGGGGGACCAGGGGTTCCTGACGGACGGCGAGCTGCACATCCTGGGCCGGCGGGCGGACATGATCCTCACGGCCGGACGCAACGTCTATCCGCACGAGGTGGAACTGGCCCTCGCGGCAGTTCCCGGCGTCGCGGCAGCAGTCGCCGCGGGCATGCCGGACGACCTCCGCGGCCAGCGCGTGGTGGCCGGCGTGGTGCCCTCGCACGGCGGCCTCACAGCCACCCAACTGCGGGCGGGCCTGGAGGACATCCTGTCGCGGCACAAACGCCCGCTGCAGTACTACCTGCTGTCCGAGCTCCCCGCCACGGACCGTGGCAAGGTCAGCCGGAACCTGCTGCTGGATTGGATCGAAGCCCGGGACCCGAGGGTGCGTTCCCTTGGCGGATGAGCTGCTGCCGCCCGGACGCCAGCCGGTGATCATCGCCGCGCGCCGGACCCCGGTGTGCCCTGTTAACGGCGCCCTGCGGAGCCTGCGGGCCCATGAACTGCTGGCGCCGGTGCTGGGGGCGCTTGTTGACGGGCTGGAACTGGATCCGGCGTCCGTTGCCGACGTCGTCATTGGCAACGCGGTGGGTGGCGGCGGAAACGTGGCGAGGCTCTCCCTGCTGGAGGCGGGACTGCCGGCCGACGTGCCCGGCATCACGGTGGACCGGCAGTGCGGCTCGGGCCTGGATGCCATTGCGCTGGCCGCGCGGCTGGTGGCGGCCGGGGGCAGCGAGGTGTACCTGGCCGGGGGAGTGGAAAGCACCAGCACCGCTCCCGTGCGGGCGAACAGGACGGAGGACGGCGGCCTGGAGTTTTACCGCCGCGCCCAGTTTGTACCGGCGGACTTTGGGGATCCGGACATGGGTGTTGCCGCCGAAACGGTGGCAGGGGAGTACGGCGTGGGCCGGGACCGCCAGGACGAATTCGCCCTCGCCAGCCACAAGAAAGCCCTCACGGCCATCCGGGAGGGGCGCTTCGAGGCCGAGCTGGTGCCCATGGACACCGCAGCCGGCCCCGTCTCCGTTGATGCCGGGCCGAGGAGTGGCCTGACCCCGGCCATCATGGCCCGCTTTCCCGCCGCCTTCGTACCCGGAGGAACTGTCACCGCCGGAAACTCCTGCTTCGACGCTGACGGCGCCTCCGCCGTCGTCATCACCTCCCTGCAGCGGGCGCGCGAACTCGGGGCCCCTGACGGACTGCTGGTTCGGGGTACGGCGACCGCGGGGGTCGATCCGCAGCTGCTGGGGATCGGGGCTGTCCCGGCGGCACGCCAGGTGCTGGCCGGCGCCGGAGTATCAGCCGGCGACGTGGAGCTGGTGGAGTTCAACGAGGCGTTCGCGTCGCAGACACTAGCCTGCCTGGACCAGCTGGCCGTTGACCCCGCCAGGGTGAACCTTGACGGCGGTGCCCTCGCGCTGGGCCACGCCTACGGCGCCTCCGGGGCGGTCCTGGTCACCCGGCTCCTGGCACAGGCCCGGAGAACCGCGAATCCAGGGGCCCTGGCGCTGGCGATGATCAGCATGGCGGGCGGCATGGGAACCGCGGCGCTGCTGGAGTACCGGTTGCTGGCGGACGCCTGACCATCGGCGCATTCGTCCCCGGAATGCGTCGGCCCCTTCCGCGCTTCACTCCTCTGGTTCGCCCAGCCCGCGGGCTGCGAGCGCCTCACCGGTCTGGCGGGCGTAGGCAACAGACGCGATGAAGACCGGCAGGACCAGCGCCCGCGGATTCCGTTCCAGGCCGCGCGCCCTGGCCGAATCACGGACATCGGCGAAGGTTCCCGCGATGAAGGGGATGCTCCTGAGCATGATGC
The DNA here is from genome assembly GCF_029581595.2 of Arthrobacter sp. NQ7. NCBI lineage: Bacteria > Bacillati > Actinomycetota > Actinomycetes > Micrococcales > Micrococcaceae > Arthrobacter > Arthrobacter sp. NQ7. Next base: position 3,959 of record NZ_JARFXU020000020.1, read on the forward strand.
CGATGGTGAGGGCGAAACGCTCGGGATCGGCCCCAAACCTCGCGAAGGGACGGGATACCTGCACCACGCCATCCAGCAGCCGCTGCACCGGTGTGGTGGCCGTCAGCAGCGACGCCGCCGCGACGCAGACCAGGATGTTCAGGACAATGCGGGCGGCGGTCGGGCCGCCCAGCTGCCACCACTGGAACAGTCCGATGACCAGCAGTACCGGCACCAGGGGCCGCACGGCCCGCCAGAGCCGCTTCACCCCGGCGCCGCTTGCCAGGAACAGGCCGGTAAGGATGGCCAGGACGGCCGCGGAGATGCGCCAGTCAATAACGACGAAGGACACCAGGCCGCAGGCAAGCACCAGGATGAACTTCAGTGCCAGCGGCGCACGGTGCACCAGGGAGTCACCCGGCACATAGTTGGCCAGGAGGAACCCGTGGCCCCTCATTGCGTGTCCCGTCCTGCCGGGTCGAAAGACTGCAGGCACCACGCCCGGTACGCCGCCACCGCCTCGGCCGGGGCGCCGTCGAACGCCACCCGGCCCTCCTGGATGACCAGGACACGGTCCATCTCCAGGGCAAGGTCAAGGTCGTGGGTGGACATGATGATTTGCTGGTCCAGGTTTGCCAGGGTCCTGCGGAGCAGCTCGCGGTTGCGCAGGTCCAGCAGGGTGGAGGGCTCATCGAGAACCAGCACTGACGGGTTGACCGCGAGCACGGCGGCCAGTGCCATCAGCTGCCGTTCGCCCCCGGACAGCTCGTAGATGCTTTGGTCCGCCAAGTGCAGGAGGCCGAGGCGCTCCAGCGCCGCGTCGGCCTTGCTGCGCCGTTCGCTCCCGTTCCGGACCGAACGGCGCAGGGACAGTTCCACATCCTCCCGGCCGGTGGGCATCACCAGTTGGGAGAGGGGATCGGTGAACACGAAGCCAACCCTGCGCCTGACTTTGCGGACGGCACGCACTGTGTCGTCGCCGTCGACCGTGACCGTGCCGCTGGTGGGCTGGACGAGCCCATTGACCAGGCGCAGCAGGGTGGATTTACCGGAACCATTCGCCCCAATCACGCCGACGCGTGCTTCCGCCAGCCGGAGGCTGACGCCCTCAAGGAGGACTTTGGGGCGGCCGGAGTCTTCCCGTTCGACGGCGACGGCCACCTGGTCAAAAGCTACAGCTGGCATGGCGGGTTCCTAGGCGCTTTCAGCCGCTACGCCGCGGCGGCGTACCCGGCGCACCAGGACGTCCGGGAAGGCGCGGTGGAGGGCGACGGCAATTGCGGCGGCGAGAAGGTTCTTGATGATGTCGCCCGGGTAGAAAACCAGGTCGCTCAGGAAGGCCTGCTCCACAGTGGCCTTGGAGTTCAGCGCAATGCCAAGGATGCCCAGCGTGTGCACCACCACGATGCTGGTCAACGTGGCAGCCAGGAAGAACCAGAGCGCCCGGGCCTTCGTGGTGCGCCTGATGACGATGGTCGCGAGCCAACCCACCACGCCTGCGGCAATGGGGAAGGCGATGATGTAGCCGGCGGAGGGCCCGGCAAGGATGCCCAGGCCGCTGCGGCCCTGGCTGAAGATGGGCAGGCCGGCCAGGCCAAGGATCGTGTAAAGCCCGACGGCGGCGAACCCGCGGGCGGGGCCCAGCACCAGCCCGGTGAGCATGACCGCGAGGGTCTGGAAGGTGATGGGGACGCCGAAGCCGTTCAGTGCCAGTCCCGGCACCAGGGCTGCACCGGCAACGAGGGCGGCGAAAACGGCGATCAGCCCGAGGTCGGTGCCGTTCCAGTGGCGGCGCTCCGCCCGTGGGGTGTTCTTGGAAGTGGTGCCGGTGTTGCTCATGATGGTCCTGTCGGGGTTGTACAAGCGGAATCTAATGTACAGCCGACGCTACCGGGGCGGAACGGGTGCCATTTTGTAGGGGATCCACTAAAGCGGCGCCGGGCTGCGTTGGGCTGGGCACAACCGGCTTCTTCCGGTGGCGTGAAGGGGGCTGTAGCGTGATCGGGTGATCGTCCCCGATATCTCCTTGAGTGCCGTGGCGGTCGCGGACCACTACGACGAGCTTGATCCGGTTTACCGCAGGGTGTGGGGCGACCACGTCCACCACGGGCTGTGGGTGACCGGCCGGGAAACAGCCCGCGAGGCTGTCCAGGCGCTGATCGACACTGTCGGCGACCGGCTGGAACTGACGCCCGGGCAGGCATGCGTCGACATAGGCTGCGGCTACGGCTCCACCGCGCGACGGCTGGCGGAGAAACGCGGGGTCCGTGTAACTGGCTTCACGCTTTCGCAGGAACAGGCCCATTACGCCGCTGCCCGTCCATTACCAGGGGTGGACATCAAAGCCCGCGACTGGCTCGACAACGGGCTGGACGATGCCTCCGCCGATGCGGCCTGGGCGATCGAGTCGAGCGAACATATGGTCGATAAACCCAGGTTCTTCGCGGAGGCGAACCGGGTGCTGTCGCCTGGCGGCCGCTTCGTCGTCTGCGCCTGGCTGGCGGCGGATGATGCCACCGGGTGGAAGGTCCGCCACCTGCTCGAGCCCATCTGCCGTGAAGGGCGCCTGCCCTCGATGGGCACGCGTGCGGAATATGAGGCGATGGCGGCGGCGGCCGGCCTTACCGTCACCGGCTATGAGGATGCAAGCCGCCGTGTGGCACGGACATGGACGATCTGCGCCGGCCGGCTGCTGAAATCCTTGGTGGTCGATCAGGAAACGCGCCGCCTCGCCCGGACCGCACGTAACCGCATCTTCGTCCTGAGCATTCCGCGCCTGATCCTGGCCTACCGGACCGGTGCCATGCGGTACGGAATCTTCGTCCTGTCCAAAGAGGATGGGCCGGCCTTGGGTGCCCCGCCGCAGCCGCCTTGGTAACGTGTGCCGCATGCCCATCAAACTGGAAAACGTCGGTATTGCAGTCCGGGACCTGGAGGAGGCTATTTCCTTCTTCACCGACCTGGGGCTTACCGTCCTGGGCCGTGAGACGGTCAGCGGAGAGTGGGCGGACACCGCCGTAGGCCTCGACGGGAACCACGCCAGGATCGCGTTGCTTCAAACGCCCGACGGCAACGGCCGGCTCGAACTCTTCGAATACATCCACCCGGACGCAATCGAAACTTCCCCCACCCTGCCCAACGAAATCGGCATGCACCGCGTGGCCTTCTCCGTTGACGACATCGACGAGGCACTTGTAATCGCTGCGAGGCACGGCTGCCACCCCCTCCGGGGAGTCGCGACCTACGGCGACGTCTACAAGCTCAGCTATGTCCGCGGCCCCAGCGGCATCATTGTGATGTTCGCCGAGGAACTGAAGAAGGGCTGAGCCTGCGGGCGGGCTGCAATATACTCCGAACATGCCCATCACGCACCCTTCCCTCGATACCCAACGCTCCGGCCACAAGCTCCGTGGGGTTCAACTGTGAGCGGCGGCCTCGTCGCCCTGCTGGATGACGTCGCGGCGCTCGCCCGCATCGCTGCCGCTTCGGTGGATGACGTCGCGGCCGGCGCCGCCAAGGCCGGGGCCAAGGCTGCCGGCGTCGTGATCGACGATGCAGCGGTCACGCCGCAGTACGTCTCGGGTGCGGACCCGTCACGGGAACTGCCCATGATCAAGAAGATCTTCTGGGGCTCCATCCGCAACAAGCTCCTGGTCATCCTCCCGGCCCTGCTGCTGATCAGCGCCTTCGTTCCGGGGATCATTCCGTTCATCCTGATGCTGGGCGGCACGTACCTCTGCTATGAAGGCGCGGAAAAGGTGTGGCACAAGTTCCGCGGCGGCCACCATGAGGAGGACGAGGCACCCGCGGTGGAGCGGGGACCCGACGCAGAGGCAAAGGTGGTCAAGGGTGCCATCACCACCGACTTCATCCTGTCCTGCGAAATCATGGTCATCTCCATGAACGAGGTGTCGGCCGAATCGATCTGGGTCCGCGCATTCATCCTGGTCCTGGTGGCGTTCGCCATCACGGTGCTCGTGTACGGTGCCGTCGGGCTGATCGTCAAGATGGACGACATCGGCGTGCACCTGGCCGCCAAGGAGTCGGCCCGTTCCCAGCGTCTCGGGTCACTGCTGGTGCGGGGAATGCCGGCCGTGCTGGCCGCGATCACCTTCGTTGGAACCATCGCCATGCTGTGGGTCGGTGGGCACATCATGGTGCAGGGCGCGCACGACCTCGGCTGGCATGCGCCGTATGACCTGATCCATGCCATCGAACACCCGGTTGCGGAGGTCGCGGTGGTTGGCGGTCTCCTGGCCTGGCTGGTCGACACGCTGTGCTCCTCGGTCGTGGGCCTCGCCTGGGGCCTCGTTGTCCTTGCGGTCGTGGGCCCGCTCCTGAAAGTGCTGCCGTTCGGCAAGTCGAAGGGCGGGCATCAGGAAACCGCCGAGCCGGCCGGGAACGCCGGACATGGGAGCGAAGAGCAGAGGCACTGACGGTGCCGCGCCGCTGTGCGCTTCAGAACGCGTAGCGGATGCGGCAGTACGGGGTGATGTCCTCGATGAGCCGGGTCAGCTGCCGGATGTAGCCGGCCTTGGCGCGCGACCGGTAGCGCACGTTGTTGAAGCCGTTCTCTGAGGTCTTTGATTCCTGCAGTCCGGGCCGCCACAGGACTTCCTCCGCCTGCGGATGCCAGCCAAGATTGACCTCGTGCAGCTGCTCGTTGTGGGTCAGGAAAATGACCTCGGCCGCGAGCTGGGCCTTCGCCGCGGGGGTCAGCGTTGCGTCGAGCCGGCGGAGCAGCTCCTCCCAGTCGGCAAGCCAGGTGTCGGTGATGATGACAGGGGAGAAGTTCACGTGCACTTCGTAACCGGCGGCAACGAAATCATTGATGGCCGCCATGCGTTCCGCTACGGGTGACGTCCGGATATCGATGGATTTTGCCAGACCGGCAGGCATCAGGGAAAAACGGATCCGGGTATGGCCCCCGTGGTCCCAGGCCAGTATGGCCGGGTTGACGAACTTGGTGGCAAAGGACAGCTTGGCGTTGGGCAGTTCTCGAAAGAGCCCCACAAGTTCCTCGACATTGTCACTGATCAGTGCATCCACGGAGCAGTCGCTGTTTTCGCCGATGTCGTAGACCCAGAGTTCGGGGTCGCACTGGTTGGGCTCCAGCTTCAACCCCTGCCGGGCCGCGTGCCGTTCGAGCGTCCCGGCGATCTGGTCGATATTGGCGAAAACGGTCACCGGATTGCTGTATCCCTTGTGCCGTGGGACGTAGCAGTACGCGCAGGCCATGGCGCAACCGTTGGCGGTGGAGGGTGCAATGAAGTCCGCCGAGCGGCCATTGGGCTTGACGGCCAGCGACTTCTTCACGCCCAGGACCAGCGCTTCCGTCTTGATCCGGGACCAGCGCGGCACGTTGGTCTCGTCACCATGCAGGTCCGGGATGTTCCAGTGGTTGTCCACCAGCACCACCTCGGCATCCGGCCAGCGTGCGGCGATCTCCCGGCCGCGCGGCAGTTCCAGTGCGGCCGGCTGCGCGTAGATACGCCGGATCTGGAGCAGCCGATCAAATTCCATCACCCTATTCTGCTTGAACGTCCGGCCGGCAGGCGGCAGTTAAGCCCACGGCACCATGCTTGGCTGCCGCACGTCGTCACTGCTGGGACTGCCGCGGTCCACTGGACGGTAGACTGGATTGTGCCGTTCTCCGGCCACTCTGCCCGGCGTCCCTTCGCACCCAGTGCGCGGACCGTGGCGTTCCCTGTTGTGAAAGGCCTTACCTGCTGTGATTACTGTCCAGGATCTTGAACTGCGCGCCGGTGCCCGGCTCCTCATGGACCAGGTGAGCTTCCGCATCGACAAAGGGGACAAGATCGGCCTGGTGGGCCGGAACGGTGCCGGCAAGACGACGCTGACCCGTGTACTCGCAGGGGAAGGCCTGCCCGCCGCCGGCAAGGTGACGCGCAGCGGCGAAATCGGCTACCTCCCACAGGATCCGCGCACCCCTGACATGGAGCAGCTGGCGCGGGACCGCATCCTGTCCGCCCGGGGCCTGGACATCGTCGTCGGAAAACTCCGCAAGGCCCACGATGAGATGGCCAGCACAGACCCCGAAACCCAGCGCAAGGCCATGAACCGCTACGACCGGCTGGAATCCGAATTCCTGGCCGCCGGCGGTTACGCCGCCGAAGCCGAGGCAGCATCCATCTGTTCCAACCTGGCACTTCCGGACCGCCTGCTGAACCAGCCGCTCAAGACGCTCTCCGGCGGCCAGCGGCGCCGTGTGGAGCTGGCCCGCATCCTCTACTCCGATGCCGAAACCATGCTCCTGGACGAACCCACCAACCACCTCGATGCCGATTCCATCGCCTGGCTGCGTGACTTCCTGAAGAACCACCAGGGCGGCCTGATCGTGATCAGCCACGACACGGACCTGCTCGAAGCCACCGTCAACAAGGTGTTCCTGCTGGATGCGAACCGGGCCCAGATCGACTTCTACAACATGGACTGGAAGCGCTACCTGCTGCAGCGCGAAACAGATGAGCGTGCCCGGAAGCGTGAACGGGCCAACGCCGAGAAGAAGGCCCAGGTCCTCATGGACCAGGCCAACAAGATGCGTGCCAAGGCCACCAAGGCCGTCGCCGCACAGAACATGGCCAAGCGCGCCGAGCGGCTGCTCAGCGGACTGGAAGCCGTCCGCGAGCAGGACCGCGTGGCAGCGCTGCGTTTCCCGGACCCGGCGCCCTGCGGCAGGACTCCGCTCACGGCCGATGGGCTCAGCAAGTCCTACGGTTCCCTGGAGATCTTCACCGATGTGGACCTGGCCATCGACCGCGGCTCCAAAGTGGTCATCCTGGGCCTGAACGGTGCAGGCAAGACCACGCTCCTGCGCATGCTCGCCGGCGTGGACGCTCCCGACACCGGCGAGGTCATCCCGGGCCATGGGCTTAAGGTCGGCTACTACGCCCAGGAGCACGAGACCCTGGACCACGACCGCACCGTGCTCGAGAACATGCGCTCCGCCGCACCCGACATGAAGGACGCGGAGGTCCGTGGCATCCTGGGCTCGTTCCTGTTCTCCGGGGATGACGTCGACAAGCCCGCAGGAGTGCTCTCCGGCGGTGAGAAGACCCGCCTGGCCCTGGCCACCATCGTGGCCTCCAGCGCAAACGTCCTGCTCCTGGACGAGCCCACCAACAACCTGGACCCCGCCAGCCGCGCCGAAATCCTGGGTGCGCTCCGCAACTACACCGGCGCCGTCGTCCTGGTCAGCCACGACGAGGGCGCGGTTGAGGCCCTCAACCCCGAACGCGTGGTCATGCTTCCCGACGGCGTGGAAGACCTCTGGAACGAGGACTACCTGGACCTGATCACCCTCGCCTGATCCTCGTCGGTGCTTCCTTCACTTCGCGACGCAGGCGATTCCCGCGTGCTGGCTCGTTCCCCGCCTTTGACGCACGCTCCATGAATCGCCCACGCCGCTTCGCTTGTGCCTTTGTCGCCTCTGCGTCAGCGGACCTGTAGTTCCAGTGCGCCCGTGATTCTGCGCAGTTCGGTGTAGCTGATACTGAACATCGAGTGGTGGTCACCCGCTCCTGCCCACAGCAGCCCGTGGGCCTGCAGGGACTCGTCCAGCAGCGTCCTGATCTTTTTAGGGTGGCCTACCGGGGCTACGCCGCCCACCTCCTGGCCCGTGTGTTCCAGGACGAAGCCCGGGGTGGCACGGCGGATTTTGCCGGTGCAGAGCTGCGCTGCCACCAGCGCAGTGTCCACCCTGGCGGCGCCGCTGGCGAGGATCAGCAGAGGCTCTCCGCTGAGGTCAAAGATGAGGCTGTTGGTGATGGCGGCAAGATCGCATTCCAGCGCCTGGGCTGCTGCGGCCGCTGTGGGTACCCCGGCCGGAAAACTCCGCACGGTGTCGCCGACGCCAGCCGCCACCAGGGCTGAGCGCACCAGGGCGACCGGGCCGCCGTCGTACTCCGTCACGTCTCAGTACCCCTGCGCGTCCAGGAGGGCATCTTCCTCCTCCTCGGCGGTCGCCTTCTTCCGCCTGCGCGGTTCCGGGCGGCGGCGGGCGGCCGGAACGGCGGAGTGCACGGTGCCGTCCGGCAGCGCCTCTTCCTCGTCCTCGGCGTCGATTGCAGCGTTGCGCGCCTGCTGCCGGGCCGCGTAGCCGAAGCCCACGAACATGAGCACGCCGAAGGCGAACCACTGCAGCGAATACGACAGGTGTGTCCCTTCGTCCGTCGAAGGCTTGGGGAACGCGACGGGCATCTCCGCCGCCGGTGGCGTCTCCGAGGCGAGCTGGCCGTAGGCGCCGGTCAGCAGGGGGTACCCAAGCTGCGCGGCGTAGGTTGGAAGGTCGATGGACGCCAGCTGCCCTTCAGGCGCCCCGCGCTGAAGTTCCGGCTCGCCGTGCTTCAGGCGCACGACGGCGGTCACCTCACCGGAAGGAGGGGCCGGCACGGAGTCGGGACTGCCCGGATTCCTGTTGCCGATGGGCAACCAGCCACGGTCGATCACGACGGTTTCGCCCGTGGTGAGGCGGAAGGGGACCACTACCTCGTACCCGGGCTGCCCGTTGAGCGGGCGGTTGCGGACGATCCTCTGGCCGGTGGCATCGTAGGAGCCCTGCAGCTCAACCTGCGTCCACTCCTTGGCCGGGTCCAGCTGGCTGAACTGGTCCCGTGCCTGCGCGAAGGGGATGGGCGTTGCCGAGTAGTTGCTCACCACACGGTTGATTTCCGCGAGGGTCTCGGCCCGGCGGTCCATCTGCCAGCGGCCCAGGAAAACGCATGCGGTGGCAAAGATGGCGGCCAGCAGGAGATAGCCCAGCCACTTGCTGGAAAAAAGAAAACGGTACATTCAGATGTCCTGCTCCACGGTATCTGCGCCGCCGTGGTCCAGGGCGCGGGTCTCCTTCCACAGGCCGCGGGTCTGCAGGTAGTCTTCCAGCCACCCACGGTGCTCGGGGCAGGCCAGCCAGCTCTTGCGCCGCTCGGGGGAGTGGATCTTGGGATTGTTCCAGAGGAGCTCCCAGGATGCCTGCGCGCGGCACGCCTTCCGTGAGCAGATGGCGCCGGTTTCCGATGCCAGGTCCGAACCTGCTGCAAAATCGAAGATGCTCATGGCGCCTGCCGCTCCTCTTCCGGCTCTGTTTCCTCATCCTTGACCAGCTCGCCCTGCAGCACGGCGCTTCCCGGTTCGTCGTCGCCGGTGTCTTGTTGGACGGGGCTTTCAATTTCAGCCAGGGGAGCGGAATCCAGGAGGAGGTCGCTGGGTGTTTCCGCCTTGTCACTGCCGTTGGCGATCACCACGGCGATCCAGGGCAGGAAGACGGCGCCGGCCACCGCAATAATCTTGAACCAGCCGTCAACCACGAAGATCATGATCAGGCACACCATGCGGATGCCCATCGCCAGGGCGTATTTGATCATCCGCTGGCGCATGTCTTCCGAGTGCGCGCCTGCAGCGTCCGTAATGCTGTGGACCTCGGTGTCGCCCGAGAACCGGCCCGGTTCTTCGGACGCGGAATGTCCCGCATGGTTTTCAAGGGTCACGGTGATTGATCACGCTCCAAAGGCTTCCCTTAATTCTCGCACCATCGGCAGTGCCGCCCAAACCCGCTGTACGGCTGCGGCCAAGGTTGTGCCGCTGCCGCTAAGATCGGAGGCAGCCCAAACCACACCCTTCCTACCGCGGCGCAGCCTGCCGCAGAACAATGGAGCCCTTCTATGACTGAAACAGCTTCCGCACCCCGCAGCGTCCTGGTTACCGGCGGCAACCGCGGAATCGGCCTGGCCATCGCGGAGGCGTTCCTTGCCAACGGCGACAAGGTGGCGGTCACCTACCGCAGCGCGGCGCAGCTCCCCGAGGGAATCCTCGGCGTCAAGGCGGATGTCACCGACGAAGCTTCCATCGACGCCGCGTTCAAGGAAGTGGAAGCTGCCCACGGCCCCGTTGAAGTCCTGGTGGCCAACGCTGGCATCACCAAGGACACCCTGCTGCTGCGCATGAGCGAGGACGACTTCACCTCCGTCATCGACACCAACCTCACCGGCGCCTTCCGCGTCATCAAGCGGGCCTCGAAAGGAATGATCCGGCTCCGCAAGGGCCGCGTGGTCCTCATCTCATCGGTTTCCGGCCTCTACGGCGCACCGGGCCAGATCAACTACTCAGCCTCAAAGGCCGGCCTGGTGGGCATCGCCCGCTCGCTGACCCGCGAACTGGGCTCCCGAGGCATCACCGCCAACGTGGTGGCCCCGGGATTCATCAACACCGACATGACCGCCGAACTCCCGGAAGCCACCCAAAAGGACTACCTGTCCAGCATCCCCGCCGGCCGCTTCGCCGAAGCCTCCGAGGTAGCCAATGTGGTCCGCTGGGTCGCCAGCGACGAGGCCGCCTACATCTCCGGAGCCGTCATCCCGGTGGACGGTGGCCTGGGCATGGGCCACTGACCACTGCCGCCGCGAACCTGCAGCGAACTAGCAGCCGGATCCTTATTTGTGGACGTTGGACAAAGGATTCGGCAATGCCCGCTGGCATGATGGACTGCAGGCCATACCGATTTAGACGTTTCGAACAAAGGAAGCATGCATGGGACTGCTGGACAACAAGACCGCCATTGTCACCGGATCCTCCCGGGGCATCGGCGCGGACGTAGCAAAGATCCTCGCCGCAGAGGGCGCCGCCGTCGTGGTGAACTACCGCCAGAAGGCGCCCCGCGCCAACAAGGTGGTCCAGGGCATCGAAGCTGCCGGCGGACGCGCCGTTGCCGTCGGCGCCGACCTCACCACCCAGGAGGGCGTGCAGGCGCTGGCCAGCGCCGCCATGGAGAACTTCGGATCCCTGGACCTCCTGGTCCTGAACGCCTCCGGCGGCATGGAGACCGGAATGGGCGAGGATTACGCCCTCAAGCTGAACCGCGACGCGCAGATCAACATGCTCAACGCAGCCGTTCCGCTGATGAAGGAAGGTTCCCGCGTGGTGTTCGTCACCAGCCACCAGGCCCACTTCATCAACACCGTTCCCACCATGCCGGCCTACGAGCCGGTGGCCCGCAGCAAGCGCGCCGGTGAGGACGCCCTGCGCGAACTCATCCCCAACCTGGCGGAGAAGGGCATCTCCCTGGTGGTGGTGTCCGGCGACATGATCGAGGGCACGGTCACGGCCACGCTGCTGGACCGCTCCACCCCGGGAGCCATCGAGGCCCGCCGTGCCGAAGCCGGCAAGCTGTACTCCGTGGAGGAATTCGCCCAGGTGGTGGCGGGCATGGCCACGGCCGACGTCGAGTCCGGCCACACCGAATACGCCGGCGGAGCCGACTACTTCGGCAAGGGCGCCCAGGAGTCGTCCAACTGAGATTCGCCCACGAATTGGCAGTTCGCGGCAATGTTCCTTTTCGGGACACTGCCGCGAACTGCCATTTCGCGGTTAAGGGGCGGTGCGGGCTCAGACCCCGGCGACGTGGCGGACCGCGTCCAGGTACGGCATGTTCAGCGCGGCGTCGGCCACGGCGCGTACGGCAGGCTTGGCGTTGAACGCCACCCCGATGCCCGCGGCGCCCAGCATGTCCAGGTCGTTGGCGCCGTCGCCCACGGCAATGGTGTGCTCAAGCGCAATGCCCTCGGCGGCGGCCCACTCCCGCAGGTACTTTTCCTTGGCAGCCCTGTCCACGACGGCGCCCAGCACCTTGCCGGTCAGAGCACCGTCGACGATTTCCAGTTCATTGGCCTGCCAGTAGTCCAGGGCCAGGTCCGCGGCGATCGGTTCAAGGATCTGGTTGAAGCCGCCGGAGACCACCGCCACGGCGTGCCCTGCGGCCTTGAAGGCGGCTACCAGCTCATCGGCCCCTTCGCTGAGCTTCACTTCCTGGCGCACGGAATGGACGACGTCGGCCGGCAGCCCCGCGAGCACCGCTACCCGGGCGTGCAGGCTCTGCGCGAAGTCCAGTTCCCCCCGCATGGCCGCTTCCGTAACGGCGGCCACTTCCTCCCGCTTCCCGGCATAGGCGGCCAGGAGTTCGATGACCTCCTGCTGGATCAGGGTGGAGTCCACATCCATGATCAGCAGCTTCCGGGACGCCGCCCGAAGCGCGGCCGGAACAAGGGCGGTATCAAAGCCGGGATCCGCCGCTTCCGCCACGGCATGACGGAGCGCGGCCAGTCCGGCCGCGGTTGCGTCCTGAAGGGCCAGGTCAAGGACCCGGACCTGGTACCGGTCGTCACCGGAAGCGGACTCGGACAGCACCTGCGCGCCATGGGCTGCAAGGGTGGAACGCAGCTGGTCCAGCCCGGTCGGGGTCACATTCAGGCCATAGCTGACCGCAGTCACGTTCGAAGTCATGCCTGCAATCTTAGTCAGCGGTGGCGGGCCCGCCTGAATTCATTGCGCGGCCGCCGCCATGGGGCAGTCCGGCCGCCTTCCCGCCGGTTATCAGTCATCTTCCGTTTTGTCCTAGTGTCTACTCCTATGAGTGATGTTCTGGAACTGGACTCCGTCAGCGTTGTCCGAGGTAAGAAGACCCTGCTGGACAAGGTTGACTGGCAGGTCAACGAAGGCGAACGGTGGGTCATCCTGGGCCCCAACGGCGCCGGCAAGACCACCCTCCTCCAGATCGCGGCAGCCCGCCTCCACCCGAGCAGCGGCACCGCCGGCATCCTCGATGAAGTCCTTGGCCGTGTTGACGTCTTTGAACTCCGGCCGCGCATCGGCCTGTCCTCGGCCGCCCTTGCCACCCAGATTCCCGAGCACGAGAACGTCCTCAACGTGGTGGTCACCGCCGCCTACGGCGTCACCGGCCGCTGGCGGGAAGGCTACGAGCGCGACGACGAACGGCGCGCCTTCCGGCTCCTGAACGACTGGGGCATGGGGCCGCTGCTGAACCGGACGTTCGCCACACTGTCCGAAGGTGAGCGCAAGCGCGTCCAGATCGCCCGGGCCCTGATGACAGACCCCGAACTGCTGCTCCTGGACGAACCGGGCGCCGGGCTGGACCTCGGCGGCCGCGAGGAACTCGTCCACAAGCTGGGCGAGCTGGCGCGTGACGAGGCAGCCCCGGCCATGGTGCTGGTCACGCACCACCTGGAAGAAGTCCCGCCGGGCTTCACGCATGCCATGCTCCTGCGCGACGGCGGCGTGGTGGCTGCCGGTCCCATTACCGAGGTCCTGACCGAAGAGCACCTGAGCACCACCTTCGGGATGCCGCTTGCCGTCACCGAAAACGCGGGACGCTACACCGCCACCGCACGCCGCTAGAACAGGCCTGCGCTACTCCCTTGGAACTCTTCAGCAGCATCATTGTGTTCATCGCCGGCCTGTGGGCCGGCACTATCAACGCGGTAGTCGGCTCGGGCACCCTGGTGACCTTCCCGGTGCTCATCGCGCTGGGCGTGGCCCCGGTGGTTGCCTCCATGAGCAATGCCATGGGCCTCGTGGCCGGTACCGCCGCCGGGGCCTTCGGCTACCGCCGGGAACTCGCCGGCCGGGGCCGGCAGGTGCTGCGGCTGCTGCCGGCGTCTGTCCTTGGGGGCGTCTCCGGGGCCTGGCTCCTGCTTCACCTGCCGGAGAAGGTCTTCCACTATGTCGCCCCGGTCCTGCTCGTCCTTGCCCTGCTGATGGTGGTGTTCCAACCGCGCCTGCAGGACTGGGTGCGCAACCGCGAGGCCAACCCCGAACACGCCGTCCGGGACAAGCGCCATGGCGTCCTCCTGGTGGTCATGGTCTACCTGGCCGGCGTCTACGGCGGCTACTTCGTGGCCGCCCAGGGGATTCTGCTGGTCGGCATCCTGGGCGTCTTCCTCACCGGCACCATCCAGAACGCCAATGCCATGAAGAACATCCTGGTCCTCGGCGTGAACATGGTGGCGGCCATCTCCTACCTCCTGTTCGCCTTCGACCGGATCAACTGGCTGGTGGTGCTGCTGATCGCCGTCAGTTCCACCATCGGCGGCATCCTGGGCTCCAAGGTGGGCCGGAAGCTCTCGCCCCGCGTCCTCCGCGCGGTGATCTTCAGCCTGGGCATTGTGGCCCTTGGCGTCATGATCGCCAACCTGCTGAAATAATCACCCGGTGACTTTCCACTACCTCGAATCCGCGGATGACCCGCGCGTCAGTGACTACACCACCCTTACCGATGTGCACCTGCGCAAGCTGCGGGAACCGGCCGAGGGCATGTACATTGCCGAGTCCTCGCGGGTCCTGCGCCGTGCCCTTGCGGCGGGGCACCGGCCGCGTTCCTTCTTCCTCGCCGAGAAATGGATGGCGGACCTTGAAGATGTCTTCCAGGAGTATCCGGATGTGCCTGCCTTCATTGGTTCCGCGGCACTGCTGGAGGAAATCACCGGGTTCCACCTGCACCGCGGAGCCATGGCGGCGATGCAGCGTCCCGCCCCGGTTCCGCTGCCGGACCTGCTCGCGGTGGCGCGCCGCGTGGCCGGGCTGGAGGACATCGTGGACCATAGCAATGTCAGTGGTCGCAAAATACAAGAGTCTGATCGAGACCGTATGCCGGGACGATCAAGGATCGCGGTCCTGGAGAACCTTACCGACCATACAAACGTTGGGGCGATTTTCCGCAGCGCCGCAGCCATTGGCGTCGACGCTGTCCTGGTCTCTCCACAGTGCGCCGACCCGCTCTACCGACGCTCCATCCGGGTGTCGATGGGGACTGTGTTCCAAGTGCCATGGACCAGAATCGAGTCGTGGCCTGGGGACCTTGAGGTACTCAAGGACGCAGGCTACTTCGTGGCCGGCATGTCGCTCGGCGAAGGTGCCATCACACTCGATGAGCTGGTCGCCCAGGACCACCCGAACCTGGCGCTGGTCTTCGGCACGGAGGGAGAGGGGCTGAGGCCTGAGACTGATCAGGTGCTCGACGCGCGCGTGACGATTCCGATGATGAACGGCGTCGACTCCCTCAATGTGGCTGCCTCGTCGGCTGTTGCGTTTTATGCGACGAGGTAGCGGCTGAGCGTGACGTACCCGCCCGACCGGCGGTGGCAGGAGCAATTGAAGAGCTGGATTAGCGCATCAATGCCAGCGGCGACTCCCCAGGAACGTCACAGCGGCGGTGATGGCGATGCCGAGGCCGATCGGGACGCTGAAATGGATCTGGAGCAGGAGTACTCCGGTAGCAGCCCCGGCGAACATAGCGAGGACAGCGCCCAGCCGTCGGTTGAGTAACCGGGGCCGGTGCCTGCCCACAAGTGACTCTCCGGCCAGGGAAGTCATGGTGGAAGTAATGACCACTGTGGTCATGTCCCGTACGCCCAAATGCCGCGCAATAAGGGCCTGGGAGCCCATGTGCATGGCGATAACGGCGGCAACAATGACACCAGTGGACTGCCGGCCGACGTCTTCCACGATGAGCGAGATGGCGGCGGTTCCCGTCAACGCGATACAACCCGCTGTGAGAAGCAGCGTGACCCTGCGGTTCCAGCCTTTCGGGCTTGACTGGAGCGTAAATCCGGCAACCGCCGCGCCGAGGAGAAAGGCGCCAAGTGCTACCAGTGGGCCCAACGTTGGCAGGTTCGCCGCCCCGGCCAGCGCCATCGCAAGAATCACCACGTTGCCGGTCATGTTTCCGGTGAAGACGTGATCGAGTCCAAGGTAGCCGACCGCGTCAACCACACCTGTAACGAGCGTGAGGGCCGTCATGAGCATCAGTCGGAACTTTTCCGGAGACGACACATTTTCTTGTGGGGTAGAGGCGGTTTTGATACCTGAGCCGGCTACAGCTGATGTCATGGTTTAAGGGATCCTTCATCATGAGGGGTGGTCTCTATGACCACCCCTCGGACATGCTTGTTGGTGGTTTTAGATGGACTGGCAGGCAACTAAGGCGCTGCCAGTCCTCCGGGGATCTGCGCCGGCGACTAGGGCGCCATCGTAGCGGCGACGCGCAATCATTGTTGGCGCGGCGCTCAGGCTTCAAGCTTGGAATGCTGGCCCAGACGGTGCCATGAACGGTTGTGGTAGACCAGAGCGTCGCCGGGTTCGCCCGATTGGACGTCACGCATCACGCGGGACTCCAGGGCGTGAACGGCGATGATGGTGGAGGTCCCCACCTCCATGCGATTGATGACGGCGCAGCGCACCCAGGCGCGGACATCGTCATACACCGCTTCGCCGGTTGCAAGGGCCGACCAGCGGTGCGTCTGGTCAAAGCGGTCGGCGCCGGGGGTCGCTCCAAACTTGGCCAAGTCGACGTCGTGCGCGTCCAGCAGGTGCACGACGACGGTTTCGGCGCGCGACAGCACCTCGGACGCAGAAGACAGTGCCGAGACCGAGAAGATCAGCAACGGAGGGTCCGCACTAACCGACACGACCGAAGATACCGTCAGCGCCACAGGCCCTTCGCCGGCATCGGCCGTGATGACGGCGACACCTCCCGGGTGCCCACGGAACAGTGCTTTGAATTCGTCGGCCGAGAGGGAGGACGGGAAGCTTTGCCGCGGAGCCTCGAGCCAGGTGTCTGTGGGGTAGGCGTGAAACACCGTTATGACACCCTGGGGGCGGAGCGGGCGAGTTCCTCGCGGACGATGGTCGTCCCTGCACTGAGGGCACTCAGCTTGGCCAGTGCGACGTCCCGGGGGAACGGTGCCATGCCGCAGTTGGAGCTGGGGATGAGCTTGTCCGCATCGACGAACTGCAGGGCCTTGCGGAGGGTGTCGGCGACCTCCTCCGGGGTCTCGACGGTCTCGCTTGCGACGTCGATTGCCCCGAGCATGACTTTCTTGCCGCGGAGGAGCTCGATGAGGTCCATGGGCACGTGGGAGTTCTGGGATTCCAGCGAGATGATGTCGATGCTGGAGCTTTGCAGCAGCGGGAACGTTTCCTCATACTGCCGCCACTGTGAGCCGAGCGTCGCCTTCCAGTCATTGTTCGCCTTGATCCCGTAGCCGTAGCAGATATGCACGGCGGTCTCCGCGCGCAGTCCTTCTGCCGCTCTCTCAAGCGCAGCCACTCCCCAATCCTTGACCTCATCGAGGAAGACATTGAACGCGGGCTCGTCGAACTGGATGATGTCAACGCCGGCCGCCTCCAGTTCTTTCGCCTCCTGGTTCAGGATCGTGGCGAACTCCCAGGCCAGCTTCTCGCGGCTCTTGTAGTGGTCATCGTAGAGCGTATCCACCATCGTCATTGGACCGGGAAGAGTCCATTTGATCGGCCGGTCCGTGGTTGCGCGGAGGAACTTCGCGTCTTCCACGAATACCGGCCGCTCGCGGCGCACCGGTCCGACGACGGTCGGTACGCTCGCGTCGTAGCGGTTGCGGATGCGCACGGTCTTGCGTTGTTCAAAGTCGACCCCGCTGAGATTCTCGATGAAGGTCGTGACGAAGTGCTGGCGGGTTTGCTCGCCGTCGCTGACGATGTCGATGCCGCGCAGGCTCTGCTCGTGGATGGCGATGCGCAGCGCATCCTGTTTGCCCTCGAGCAGCGCATCTCCCTCCAGCTTCCACGGGGACCAAAGAGTCTCCGGCTGTGCGAGCCACGATGGTTTCGGCAGGCTTCCGACAAGGGTGGTGGGCAAAAGTGTGTTCATGATTGACGATTCTCCGTGGGTCAGTTGACGAGAGCGGGGTAGTTGGCGGTCCACCGGTCCAACAGATCCTTGTGGGGCGTGATGAAGTGCTCCTCCGTGTACTTTGCCTGCGTGATCGCGAGCTGACTGCGCTCGACGCGGTCGTAAGCGATCTGGGTCCGCGAGTAATCCTCCTCGCCCAGGCTCGGCTGGTAGACGGCGGCGGCGGCGGAGTTCGCGTTGTAGATCTCCGGGCGGTAGATCTTCTGGAACGTCTCCATGGTGCTGATCGTGCCGATGAGCTGCAGGTTGGAGTAGTCATTGAGCAGGTCGCCGCGGAAATAGAAGGCGAGGGGAGCCACGCTGCCGCGGGGCATGAAGTAGCGGACCTTCAGCCCCATCTTTGCGAAGTAAGCGTCCGTCAGCGAGAACTCGTCCTGCTGGTACTCGACGCCCAGGACCGGGTGACGGTTCCCGGTTCGCCGGTACGTTTTGCTCGTGGAGACGCTGATGCAGACCACTGGCGGCTGCGGGAAGCGTTCCTGGCATTCGGGGGAATCGAGGAAGTGCTGGAACAGCTTGCCGTGAAGGTCGCCGAAGTCCTCGGGGACGGTGGGCTTGCCTGAGTCCCCTGCTGCCGCCGGCAGTACGACGCTGAAGTCGAAGTCGCGGACGTAGGAGGAGAAGTTGTTCCCGACGATTCCTTGGTGGCGGACCCCGTTCAGCAGGTCGACGATCTGGATGTCGAGAACCTCGAACAGGGGGAACTGCTGATCCGTGCCGTCCGCAGTGAACTGTATCTGCACGGAGACGATATTAAGCTCGAGCGTGTAGCGGTCCCGGTCCGGGTTGTCCCAGTCTGCGAGATCGTTGAAGCGGCGCCGGATCATGGTCAAGGCGTTGCGGAGGTTCTCCTGGCGGTGCTCGCCCCGTGCGAGGTTGGCGAAGTTCGTCGTGATCCGGGAGCCTTCGGACGGGGAGTAGTCCTCGTCGAAGCGGGTGGTGGTGATACTGAACGTAAAGTCGTCTGCCATGTGCTGCCAATCCGTTGTCGATGGGCCGGAGACGGCCTTCCTGAAGGGGTTGAGTCCATGGTGCAACCTTTCCGCTGGTATCGGGTAACTAGGCGCTACTATGCATTCATATAGACTCTTCCTATGGCCCAAATTTCGAGCGGACTGACCCTGCAGCAGCTCCGCTACTTCATAGAAGTTGCAGCCGAGGGATCGATCTCCGCGGCTGCCGATCTTCTCTACGTAGCGCAGCCAACGATGTCCGCAGCGATGAAGGACCTTGAGGCCCGGGTGGGCCGCGCGCTCCTGGTTCGCTCCGCCCGCGGGGTCACCCTCACCGCCGACGGGGCAGAGTTCCTCGGCTATGCGAGGCAGGTCGTCGAGCAGTTCGCTCTCCTCGAGCAGCGCTACCTCGGCAGGCCACCGATGCGACGTCTGCTCGGGGTGTCAACGCAGCACTACTCGTTCGCGGTGGACGCCTTCGTCCGGATGGTCAAGGCCACTGAGGTGGCCGAATACGAGTTCTCGCTCCGTGAGTCCCGCACCTGGGACATCATCGAGGATGTCCGGACGCTCCGCAGCGAGATAGGCATCCTCTACCGGAACGATTTCAACCGGAAGGTCATCGACAAGCTGCTCCGGGAATCCGGGCTCGCGTTCACTCCGCTTTTCCTCGCCGATCCGCACATTTTCATTGCACGGAATAACCCGCTCGCCTCAAAAGAGCGTGCAACTCTCGCCGATCTCGCCGGCTTGCCTCGCCTAACTTTCGATCAAGGTGCGAACAACTCTTTCTACTTCGCCGAGGAGATTCTCTCCACCTTGTCCAGCAAGCAGGAGATCCGGGTCTCTGACCGGGCGACGATCTTCAACCTCATGATCGGGCTCCACGGCTACACGATCTCGACGGGTATCATCAGCGGGCAGCTCGACCCGGAGATCGTCGCCATCCCGCTCGATGTAGACGAACGCATCGAGATCGGCTGGATCGGTCACGCCGCGATTCCGCTTACCGACCAGGCGCAGCGCTACCTCAGGGAATTGCGGGCCGTCGTCGCCGAGTTCGGCGTAGCGCTACTCGGCTGACTGCAGTTGAGCGGGCGGTTCTTTACCCCGTGGGTGACTGGACGTGTTTGTTGCAGCCGAGCGGGTTGTCGTCTCCCGCAACCTGGACAGGCCCGCCCTGGTGCTTGGCACCGAAGGCGCGGGCATGGTCGCGGAGACCCTCGCCGCCGTCGACCTCGCCGTGAAGATCCCCATGCGCAACGGCGTGGATTCGCTCAACGTGGCGGCAGCCTCGGCGGTGGCGTTCTGGGAGCTGCGCGCCCGGGACTGACGCGGCACGCAGCCGGGCGGCCGTTCGTCAGGCCCCTCCGGATCGGCTATGATGGATAGCTGGTTGTCCTGCTTTTTCAGCTTCGGCTGATGCATCAGTGCCCAGCCATCCCATTCATACCTGGCAACTGGCAAAATCCAGCTGCGCGAACAAAGGTCCAATTATGAAGTCTGATACCCACCCGAAGTACGAAGCTGTTGTCTTCAACGACCTGGCCTCCGGCACCAAGTTCCTGACCCGCTCCACCGTGTCTTCCAACAAGACTATTGAGTGGGAAGACGGCAACACCTACCCGGTCATCGACGTCGAAATCTCTTCCGAGTCCCACCCGTTCTACACGGGCAAGCAGCGCATCATGGACTCTGCAGGCCGCGTCGAGCGCTTCAACGCTCGCTTCAAGGGCTTCGGCGGCAAGAAGTAATTCCCTTCGCCCAAGCTTGTTGCAGAAAGCCCGCACCGGTCCCGGTGCGGGCTTTTCCGCGTTAACGGCGTCCCGGATTTCTGGGGCAGGATGGGACGTATGACCGAATCTGCCTTTCCTGCCAACCACGCCACCAGCCAGCGCCTGCACGGGGAGTACAAGGTTCCCGGCGGCAAACTGGTGGTGGTGGACCTCTCGGTGGTGGACGGGGCCCTGGCGGACGTGTCCGTCAGCGGCGACTTTTTCCTTGAACCGGACGAGGCCCTGGCGGACATTAACCGGGCGCTGACCGGGCTGCCTGATTCCACGCCTGCCGCCGACCTGGCCGCCGCCGTCACCGCCGCCCTGCCCGCCGGTGCCGTGCTGTTCGGCTTCTCCGCCGACGCCGTGGCGGTGACAGTCCGCCGCGCGCTGGCCAAGGCAACGTCCTGGGGCGACCACGAGTGGAACATCATCGCGCCCACCGTGCTGCCCACCCAGATCAACGTCGCCCTCGATGAGGTGTTGACCGAGGCCGTCGGCGCCGGGGCGCGTACCCCCACCCTGCGGTTCTGGGACTGGCAGGAACCGTCCGTGGTCATCGGCAGCTTCCAGTCCGTGCAGAACGAGGTGGACCCGCACGGCGTCGCCCGGCACGGCATCAACGTGGTCCGGCGGATCAGCGGCGGTGGCGCGATGTTCATGGAGGCCGGCAACTGCATCACGTACTCGCTTTACCTGCCGCAGACCCTGGTGGACGGGCTGAGCTTCGCCGATTCCTACCCTTTCCTGGACGCGTGGGTGATGGCGGCACTGGAACGCCTCGGCATCAATGCCTTCTATATCCCGCTGAACGATATTGCCACGGACCAGGGGAAGATCGGCGGTGCCGCCCAGAAGCGGCTGGCCAACGGCGGCATGCTCCACCATGTCACCATGAGCTATGACATCGACGCCGACAAGATGGTGGAGGTCCTGCGGATCGGCAAGGAAAAACTGTCCGACAAGGGCGCCCGAAGCGCCAAGAAGCGGGTGGATCCCCTGCGCCGCCAAACCGGCCTGGCCCGGACCGCGATCATCGAGGCCATGATGGACGTTTTCAGTGAACGGTACGGCGCCACGCCGTCCACCCTGGCCGGCCACGAACTGGCGGCGGCAGAGGAACGGGTGGCGGCCAAGTTCGGCACCGACGAATGGCTATACCGGGTCCCGTAAACCATGCGTTATCGGGTCCCCTGGACTCATCGACTGCTGAGTAACTGTCGTTTTGGGCAGGGAAAACGACAGCTACGGAGCAACCGATGAGTGGTGGGCGGCCCACGCCGGTAGGGTTCCCTGGCCGAGCGCAGCGAGGTTAGGGGGCCGGTGGGGAACGACGGCGGCCTGCGCCGTGAGCGCCCGCAGCAGGTGGCTGCGCTGCTCCACGATGATCCGGCGGAGTGCGTGCGGTGCGTCCGGGTTGGCGGCCAGCCAGGTATCCGTCCGCCGGACCACAGGGTGGCCTTCCGGCCGCATGCCGTCCGCCAGGTCCTGCGCGGCGGGATAGAGGCCGCGGACAATCCGGCTGGCGATCTCGATGCTGCGACCATCCCAGACGCTCTGCAGGCACTCGAAGTATGGCTCTACATAGGGGGCCAGCAGTTCCGGCGGCGCGGTGGTGAAGCCGCTGATGGTGGCTGTGAGGAGTTGGTTGGACAGCTCATTACCTTGCACCGCCGCGCTCCACGCTGCAGCCTTGACGGCAGCCTCCGGCCGGGCGGCCATCGCCGTCGCATGACCGGCCCGGCCGGACGCGGTGGTGTCCCGCGCCAGTTCAGCGTCGAGCTCGGCGGCAGTGGCCTGCCCGTGCGCGGCCAGTGCATGCCACAGCTGCCAGCGCAGGTCGGCGTCCACGGCCAGGCCTGCCACCGGCGCCGTGCCGTCGAGCAGGCCGCGGAGCCGGGGGAGTGCGGTGCTGTCGTGCCTGCCCAAGGCGGCAAGGGTGCGCGCCCAGGCAAGCTGCGCGTCCGATCCCGGGGCGGCCCGGTCCAGTTCGGCGGCGGCAGCAGAGATGAAGGTTGACCGCACGGTGTTCCTTGCGGCTGCGGGGGTGTAACGCTCAATGGCGGTGGCGGCGTTGTCCAGGATGTTCAGCAGGACACCGATGCCGGTCTCCGCCGGTGCGAAGGCGGCCACCGCGTCGACGTACTGCGCGGCAGGGCTTTCGCCGTCGCGGGCGGAGTTCCACAGCGCCGTCCAGCACAGGGCGCGCGCCATGGGGTCGGAGATCCGGTCCAGGGCCCGCCGGACGGTCGCCTCGGAGACCGGGTCCAGCCGGACCTTGGCGTACGCCAGGTCGTCGTCATTGACCAGCAGGAGCGGCGGCCGCGGCTGCCCCGCGAGCTGGGGGAGTTCGGTCCGGCCGCCAACCACATCAGCCTCCATGCTTCCGGTCCGCACCAGCGCACCGGAAGCGTCAAAGTCGTAGGAACCCACGCGGAGGCGGTGCGGGCGCAGCTCCTCCCGTCCCGTGACCGGGTCCACCGCGTCCTGGACGATCGCCACCTGCCCCAGGATGCCGTCGTCGCCCGCTTCCGGAGCAATGTCCACGGACAGCGTGGAAATCCCCGAGGTCTGCAGCCACTGCCGGGCCCAGCCGGACAGGTCGCGGCCCGAGGCCGCGCCCAGGGCCGCCAGCAGGTCCTGGAGCGTGGTGTTCCCGTAGGCGTGCGTCCTGAAGTACTCCCGGGACCCGGCAATGAAGGCGTCAAAGCCCACGTATGCCACCAGCTGCTTCAGCACGGATGCGCCCTTGGCGTAGGTGATGCCGTCGAAGTTCTGTTTCGCCGCTTCCAGATCGGGAATGTCCGCGACGATGGGATGGGTGGTGGGCAGCTGGTCCTGGACGTAGGCCCACGCCTTGCGCTTGTTGGCGAAGTTGACCCATGCCGTGTCCCAGTCCGTGGCCCGGTCGACGGCGAGCGTTCCCATGTAGTCGGCAAACGATTCCTTCAACCACAGGTCGTCCCACCACTGCATGGTCACCAGGTCGCCGAACCACATGTGGGCCATCTCGTGCATCAAGGTGTTGGCCCGCGCCTGGTACTGCGCGTCCGTGGCGCGGGAGGTGAACACGTAGCTTTCCGTGAAGGTGACCAGCCCGGGGTTCTCCATGGCGCCAAGGTTGTATTCGGGGACGAACGCCTGGTCGTATTTGCCCCAGGGGTACGGGAAGCCGAAGAGGCGGTTAAAGAAGTCCAGGCCCTGCTTGGTGAGGCGGAACAATTCTTCCGTGTCGAAGGATTCGGCCATGGATGCCCGGCAGTACAGGGCCAGCGGCACGTCCAGCCGGGTGCCGTCGCCGAGCGTGCCCTCCCAGCGGTCCTCGGCCTTGAAGTAGGGCCCGGCCAGGATGGTGGTGATGTAGGTGGACATGGGCAGCGTGGTGGCGAAGTCCCAGCATGCCGTGGCCGGGTCGCTGGTCAGCAGGGTGCGGCCCACCCCGGCCCCGTTGGATGCCACCTGCCACCCGGCGGGTGCCATGACATGGAACGTGTAGGTGGCCTTCAGGTCCGGCTGTTCGAAGTTGGCGAACACCCGGCGGGCATCAGCCGGTTCATATTGCGTGTAGAGGTAGCACTGCCCGTCCGCGGGATCCACGAACCGGTGCATGCCCTCGCCCGACCGGCTGTACAGCGCCGTCCCGGTCACGGTGACCTGGTTTTCGGCCTGGAGGTTGTCCAGCCTGATGCGTGCACCGTCCACCACGTCCTCCACGGGCAGGCTTTTGCCGTTGAGGAACACGCTGTGGACACTGCCGGCAACGAAGTCCAGGAAGGTGCTGGCACCGGGTGCGGCCGTGAAGGTGATGACGCTGCGGCTCGTGTAGCCGGGGACGGCTGGATCGGCGGCCTGGCGCACATCCAGGGAGACATCGTAGCTGGTGGTGCTGATCAGGGCTGAACGTTCGGCGGCTTCACGGCGCTGCAGATTCTCATGTGACACCCGGCTATCTAATCACGGCGCCGCTTCATCGCTTCAGTGCACAATCAGGAAGGCGGCCCCGAGGCCCAGCACGGCTATCAGGAGCCACGCGGCCAGGGCGGCAAGGACAGCCTGACCTCCGGTATGGAGCAGCGTCCGGATCCGCACGGCCGAGCCCAGTCCGAACAGGGCGGCGCCCAGGAGGATGTCCTGCGCCATGGCGCCGGCGTCGAGCCAGCCGGGGGACAGCCAACCCGTGGAGCGCAACCCCACCATGGCCACGAACCCGACGACGAACAGCGGCACCACCGGCGGCATCGCCGACGACGTGCCGTCCGCGGTCCCAAGGGCCCGGACCTCCCGGCGGTGGTGCACCCCCGCCACGGCGGCGACGGGTGCCAACAGCAGCACGCGGGTGAGCTTGACGACGACGGCGATCGCCAGGGCAGCGGTTCCGGCGGTTTGCGCTGTGGCCACCACCTGGCCCACGTCGTGGACCGAGGCTCCGGTCCAGGCCCCGAAAACCCCGGCGCTCAGGCCCAGGGGGTGCGCCAGCAGGGGGAGGACACCGATGGCAAGTGTTCCGCAAAGGGTCACGAGCGCCACGGGCAGGACGGTGTCCGCGTGCCGGATGCGGCGGACGGCGGCCACCGCACCGATCGCGGACGCGCCGCAGATGGAGAAGCCCGAAGCCACCAGCAGCGAGGTCACCGGCGTCAGCCGGAACAGCCGCGCAATCGCGTACGTGCCGCCGAAACTTGCTGCCACCACGGCCACGATCAGGACCAGCGCCAGCCATCCAAGGTCCAGGATGTCCCCGATGCCCACCTTCAGGCCCAGAAGCACGATCCCGCCGCGCATCAGGTGCTTGCCTGCGAAGTCCAGGCCCGGCCTGGCGCGGCCTGCGGTCCAGCCGGCCGCTCCCGGCAGGTTTGCGGCGAGGACACCAAGGACCACTGCCATGGTCATGGCGGGAAGGGCAGGCAGCAGCCCGTGCACCAGGAATGCCGCCGCCACCGCAGCCGCGGCGGTCACCAGGCCCGGCATCAGCCATGCCGGCCCGTGGCGGGAACTGCCGTGGCCCGGCGCGGGGATGCTGTTGCTGACTGGCACTCACCTACTGTGCCCGACGGGGCCCGTAAAGTACGAACCGGGCCATCGGCGCCAACACGCCAGAATGGATGGCAGTAATGAATTCGAAACAAAAAGATGGTTGGCTATTGGACATGTCAGACCTATTCCAGGATTACTCCGAGGCCGCGGGCCGCACCGGAGCCTACGACGAGATGTTTGCCCCCGGGCAACAGGCCAGGGAGTCGTACGGGCAGGTGGCGGAGGCACTCCGGAAGCTGTCGCTGGCGGACGTCAGCGCCCGTGCCGATTCGATGGCGCGCACGTTCCTGGACCGCGGCGTGACGTTCGACTACGCAGGCGAGGAGCGGCCCTTCCCGCTCGATATCGTCCCCCGGGTCATTCCCGCGGCGGAGTGGGATGTGCTGGAGAGCGGCGTGGCGCAGCGTGTGCGCGCCCTGGAGGCCTTCCTCAACGACGTGTACGACAAGATGACCGTGGTGTCCGACGGCGTGATCCCGCGCCAGCTGGTGACCACCAGCGCCCATTTCCACCGCCAGGTCCACGGCTTCGAGCCGGCGGGCGGGGTCCGGGTGCACATCTCGGGCATCGACGTCATCCGCGACGCCGCCGGGACCTTCCGGGTCCTGGAGGACAACGTCCGGGTACCGTCCGGCGTCAGCTACGTCCTGGAGAACCGGCGCGCCATGGCCAAGGGCCTGCCGGAGGCCTTCGGCCAGCAGCTCATCCGGCCCGTCGAGGAATACCCGCGCCGGCTGCTCTCGGCCCTGCGCAAGACCGCACCGGCCGGCGTCGATGATCCCACCGTCGTCGTCCTGACCCCCGGCGTGTTCAACAGCGCCTACTTCGAACACACGTTGCTGGCCGGCCTCATGGGCGTCGAGCTGGTGGAAGGCCGCGACTTGATCTGCCGCGGCAACCGCGTGTACATGCGCACCACCGCCGGTGAGCAGCGCGTGGACGTGATCTACAAGCGGATCGATGACGACTTCCTCGACCCGCTGCAATTCCGGTCCGACTCCATGCTCGGTTGCCCGGGCCTGGTCAACGCCGCCCGGGCCGGCGGCGTCACCATCGCCAACGCCGTGGGCAATGGCGTTGCCGACGACAAACTGGTTTACAGTTACGTCCCTGACCTGATCCGCTACTACCTCAGCGAGGAGCCCATCATCGCCAACGTGGACACCTTCCGCCTTGAGGAGAAGGAGGCCCGGGAATACACCCTGGACAACCTCGCGGACCTGGTGGTCAAGCCGGTGGATGGTTCGGGCGGCAAAGGCCTGGTCATCGGCCCCGACGCGTCCAGGGACGAACTGGACGCCCTCCGGCAGCGGATCATCGCCGATCCCCGGGGCTGGATCGCCCAGCCCGTGCTGCAGCTCTCCACCGTGCCCACGCTGGGCGGTGACAAGTTCGGCCCCCGCCACGTGGACCTCCGGCCTTTTGCCGTCAACGACGGCGACAACGTCTGGGTGCTTCCGGGCGGCCTGACCCGGGTGGCGTTGAAGGAAGGGTCGCTGATCGTCAACTCCAGCCAGGGCGGCGGTTCCAAGGACACCTGGGTCCTGGCCAATTCGCCCCAGATGCCGGTGGAAACCGTTCCCCGCCAGTCCGTCACGGTCCGTGAACGGGTCTCCGTGTGGCCTGTGGAAAGCAACTGGCGTGACCGCCAGTCGGAGCAGCAGCAGTGACCCGGACACGTGGATACGTGGCCGCCGTCGTGCATTTTTTTGACACCGTCCCGGTCGCGCAGGAGGTAGCCGCGAATGCTTAGCCGTATAGCCGAGTCCCTGTTCTGGATCGGCCGCTATGTGGAGCGGGCGGATGGAACTGCCCGCATCCTTGACGTGCACCTGGAACGCCTGAACCACCTTCCCATGGAGGAACGCAAAAGCGTGGCCCAGGAACTCCTGGCCGTCATGGGCGCCAGGCCGCAGAGCGAGGACTTCGGCCTTCCGGAACTCCTCCATGCGCTGGCCTACGACAAGACCAGCGCCACGTCCATCGCGGGCTCCCTGGGGGCGGCCCGGGAAAATGCCCGCCGGGCCCGCGAAACCGTGTCCTCCGGACTGTGGGAGAGCCTGAACACCACCTACTACGGCCTGAGCCAGCACCGCAAGGACGTGGTGGGGACCTACCGCTTCTGCAACTGGACGCTGGAACGCACCGCCATGGTCAGCGGGCTCGCCGACACCACGGTGAGCCACGACGAGAGCTGGCTGTTCCTGGTCCTGGGCCGTTCCCTGGAGCGTGCCGACATGACCGCCCGCATGCTCTCCACCCGCGACGTGCTCTCCGCCGGCATGTCCTGGGTGAACATGCTGCGGTGCGCCGGCGCCTACGAGTCCTTCCTCCGGACCCGCCGCGCAGCGTTCGGCGACCAGCACGCAGCCGAGTTCCTGCTGCTGGACCGCCTCTTTCCGCGCTCGATCGTGTATGCACTGCGGGACGCCGACGAGTGCCTGGCCAAGTTGGACCCCTCTGCCCAGCGCGTGGGCTTCATCAACGACGCCCGCCGCATTGTGGGGCAGGCCCGTACCTTCCTGGAGTTCCACAGGACGGACGACCTCATGTCCGAACTGCCCGAGCACATGGAGCGGGTGCAGAAGGCCGTGTCGCAGGCCTCGGACGCCATTTCCCGTAAGTACTTCAATCAGGCTGACGAACTTGCCTGGGTGGGAGAGCTGTCATGACCCGGCTGAGCATCGTCCACAGGACGGCCTACAAGTACAACAAGCGCGTGACACTGTCCTACAACGAGGCCCGGATGACACCGCTGACAGATTCGCAGCAGGTGGTCCTTGAATCAGTGGTGAAGGTGTCCCCGTCACAGGCCGCTGTCAGCACCTACCGCGATTACTGGGGGACCAGGGTTACGGCCTTCGACATGCAGATGCCGCACGAGAACCTCGAGGTGGTCTCCAACATCACGGTGGAGGTGCACCGCGCGGAGAAGATCCCCGCGGAGGCGGACATCGTGGGCTGGGACGTCCTGAGGTCTCCGGAGACGCTCGACGCGTTCAGCGACTGGCTCCCGCAGTCCCGGCTCAGTGGCCCGGGCGGGGAAGTCCTGGGCATCATTCCCGGCGTGGTGGCCGGAAAGAACCCGCACGAGGCAGCCATGGCGGTCTTCGCTTGGATGCGCGGGGAAATGACCTACATGTCCGGCTCCACCGCCGTCACCACCAACGCCGAAGAAGCGTGGACCCAGCGCCAAGGGGTATGCCAGGACCTGGCCCACCTGGCCATCGGCTCACTGCGGAGCTGCGGTATCCCGGCGCGTTACGTCTCCGGCTACCTGCACCCGCGCTCCAGCGCCGGCATCGGCGAAACCGTGGCCGGGCAGTCGCACGCCTGGCTCGAGTGGTGGGACGGCGAGTGGCGCAGCTGGGATCCCACCAACCACAAACCGGCAGGGGACTTCCACGTCACCGTGGCCAGGGGCCGGGACTACCGCGACGTGTCGCCGCTGAAGGGCATCCTGTCCGGAGGCGGCGGGTCCGCGCTGAACGTCAGCGTGGAAATCACCCAGCTCGCCTAGGGCCTACTCCGGTGCGGTCCTGGCGGAACTGCTGATCTGGGTCCACCAGGTCATGGGGTCGGTGACCTTGAAGCGCCGGCCCGTGATCGAGTCCGGAGTGATGCGGACAAACGCGTCCTTCCGGCCGGACTGCCAGGGGAACAGGTACAGGCGCGACGTTTCCAGCACGTCCTCCGTGCTCTTGACCAGGGCGGCGGTGCCCTTGATCACCACGCTCCATGCCAGTCCGGTGTCCGGGTCCACGCCGTCAGCTTCGACGGCGACGGCGGCGTCCTCACCGGTGGCTGCGGACAGTTTGGTGCCCTGGCCGGTGCGGAAGACCAGGGTGCCGCCGTCCACCGTGTAGTTGACCGGAAAGATATCCGGGCGCCCGTCCGCCAGCACGGCCAGCCTGCCCACGGAGACGGTCCGCAGCAAAGCCCAGCATTCGTGGTGTTCCAGGTTCTCCACCTGCGGAGATGACTCGTTGCTCATGCCGTGAGCATACGCCCTTCACCAGGGGCTGGGCTTGTAATCCTTCAGGAAGACCCCGTACTGGTCCTCACCTTGTTCGCCCATGACGATGGGATCATAGACCCGGGCCGCGCCGTCCACCAGGTCCAGGGGGGCGTGGAAGCCTTCCTCCATGAGCCGGACCTTGGTGAAGTGGGGGCGTTCGTCCGTAATCCAGCCCGTGTCCACGGCCGTCATCAGGATGCCGTCCGTGTCCAGCATTTCCTGGGCGCTTGTGCGCGTCATCATGTTCAGGGCCGCCTTGGCCATGTTGGTGTGCGGATGCCCCGGACCCTTGTAGGCACGGGAGAACTGGCCTTCCATGGCGGAGACGTTCACGATGTACTTCCGGCGCGCGGTGGAACGCCGCATGGCCCCGCGCAGCCGGCTGACCAGCAGGAACGGGGCTGTGACGTTGCACAGCTGGACCTCCAGCATCTCCAGCGGGTCCACCTCGTCCACCACTTGGGTCCAGCTGTTGATGGTGGCAAGGTCCGGAACCAGGCCGCCGGCATCGATCGCCGTTCCCGAGGCGATCCGTTCCAGGGACGCGGACCCGGTGGACAGGGCAAGGGAGGTGATGGCGTCCCCGGCCAGGACCGGGTGCTCCGTAACGCTGCCGGCAAGCGCCAGGGGGTGCTTGTCATGGGCGTGGCCGAAGGTCAGCAGTTCGGGGCCGCCGTTCGCCTGCTCCAGTGCTGCGGGCAGCGGCTCGTCCTCGGCGTCCACGAGCGGCTTGTAAGCGTTCCCGGAGCGCCGGACCGTCTGTGCCGCGTTGTTGATGATGATGTCCAGCGGGCCGGCCTCGTTGAGTGAGTCCGTCAGCGCCATCACCTGCGCGGGGTCGCGCAGGTCGATGCCGACAATCCGGAGCCGGTGCAGCCAGTCGCCGCTGTCTTCCATGGCCGCGAAGCGGCGGGCGGCGTCCTTGGGGAACCGGGTGGTGATGGTGGTGTGCGCGCCGTCGCGCAGCAGCCGGAGCGCAATGTACATACCGATCTTGGCCCGGCCCCCGGTGAGCAGTGCCCGCCGCCCCGTCAGGTCCGTGCGGGCGTCACGCTTGCTGTGGCTGAATGCCGCGCATTCGGGGCAGAGCTGGTGGTAGAACGCATCCACCTGGGTGTAGTGCTGCTTGCAGATGTAGCAGGGCCGGGACCGGATGAGGTGCCCCGCAACTTTGCCGGTGGCGGATGGCGCCAGCTTGTTGCCCCGGGTTTCGTCATCAATCCGGTCCGGTGCCGCGGTGGCCGTCTGGGCGATGACAGCGCGGTCGGCCTCTGCGATCGAATCGCGCTTAGTGACCCTGCGGTGGCGCTTAACGGCCTTGAACATCTTGCCGGTGGCACGGCGCACCGAGATGTAGTCCGGGTGCTCCTCGTCGTAGGCGTGGATGGTGTTCAGGACCTTGAGGCAGGCCTGGATGTCCTCAGGGGTCAGATCGGGGGAGCTCATTGGGAAAATTTTACAGCGTACGCCGCAGGCCGGGTCACCACCAGCGGTGACCCGGCCTGCAGGATGCCTTGGAAGGATGAGGAGCAGGTCAGGAAACCCGGGCTCCGGGCGTGGCTTCAGCTGCGGCTGCAGCATGGGTGCCCGCAACCTTGTCCACGGTGTCCCGCACCTCCGGGTACTGCTCGGCGGCTGCCTTCACGGCGCTGGGCAGCAGGCTCAGGTGCTTTGCGGCCAGCTGCCGTTCCTCGTCACCGGGTTCCGGGACTTCCTGGCCCTTGGCGAGGACGGTGATGCCGGAGTCGGTGACCTTGAATCCGCGTGCCCGGTCCAGGTCGGGGTCCAGCCCGATGGCTGCGCCGGCAGGAACCTTGACGTTCTTGTCCAGGATGGCGCGGTTGATGACCGCTCCTTCACCCACCTGCACCTTGTCCATCAGGACGGAGTCGATGACCCGGCTGCTGGAGGCCACGTAGACATCGTTGGACAGCACGGAGCCTTCCACGATGCCGCCGGAGATCACCACGCCGCTGGAGACAATCGAGTCCAGGGCCGTGCCCACGGTGTTGTTCTGGCCGCGGACGAACTTGGCCGGCGGGGAAATGCTCTGCCGGGTGTAGATGGGCCACTCGGAGTTGTACAGGTTGAAGACCGGCAGCGGGGAGATGAGGTCCATGTGGGCGTCGTAGAACGAATCGATGGTGCCCACGTCGCGCCAGTAGGTGCGGTCGCGTTCGGTGGAGCCGGGGATGTCGTTGAGGGTGAAGTCGTAGACTCCGGCCTCGCCGCGGTTGACGAAGTAGGGGATGATGTCGCCGCCCATATCGTGCTTGGTGTCCAGGCGCTCGGCGTCAACGTGCAGCGCTGACACAAGGGCGTCGGCATCAAAGACGTAGTTGCCCATGGAGGCCAGGAACTGGGAAGGGTCGGCGGCCAGGCCGGGCGTGGAAGACGGCTTCTCCACGAACGCTGCGATCTTCTGCGGATCGTCCTGGTCCACCTCGATGACACCGAACTGGTCTGCCATGTGCAGCGGCTGCCGGACGGCAGCCACCGTGGCCTTCGCGCCGCTGTTCACATGCTGGGCCACCATCTGGGCAAAGTCCATCCGGTACACGTGGTCCGCGCCGACCACCACAACAATGTCCGGGTTGGCGTCATGGATGAGGTTCAGCGACTGGTAGATGGCGTTGGCGCTGCCCAGGAACCAGCTCTTGCCCACGCGCTGCTGCGCCGGCACCGATGCGATGTAGTTGCCCAGCTGCGTGGACATCCGCCAGGTCTCGGAGATGTGCCGGTCGAGGCTGTGCGACTTGTACTGCGTCAACACCACGATCTGCAGGTAGCGGGAATTGACCAGGTTGGACAGCGCGAAGTCGATGAGGCGGTAGCTGCCGGCGAAGGGCACGGCGGGCTTGGCCCGGTCTGCCGTCAGTGGCATCAGTCTGTTTCCCTCGCCACCTGCGAGGACAATGGCCAGGACTTTTTTCGTTAACGGCATGATGGTCGCTCCTGTACGCCTTCGTAACTCCCCAAGACAGTCCGGTTCGCCCGGACCCCTTCACACTAGAACAGTTATGCGTGAAGGACTACCTTGGGTCTTGTGCGTATAGACATTGTGACTAAAGAGTTCCCGCCGGAGATCTACGGTGGCGCCGGGGTGCATGTGGCCGAATTGAGCAGGGTGCTTAGTAAGCACGTTGACCTGCAGGTTCGTGCTTTTGGCGCTCCCCGCGATGCCGATTACCATGGCGCGACGGTGACGTCCTACCAGGTCCCGGAGGACCTGGGCGGGGCCAATGCCGCTGTGCAGACGCTGGGTGTGGACCTGCGCATTGTGCCGGACGTGCAGGGCGCGGACCTGGTCCATTCGCACACCTGGTACGCCAACATGGCCGGCCACCTGGCCTCTCTCCTGCACGGGATTCCGCACGTGCTGAGCGCCCACAGCCTGGAGCCGCTGCGGCCGTGGAAGGCTGAGCAGCTGGGCGGCGGTTACGCCTTGTCCTCCTGGGTGGAGAAGACGGCCTACGAAGCGGCCGCGGCGATCATCGCCGT
This sequence comes from Arthrobacter sp. NQ7, assembly GCF_029581595.2. NCBI lineage: Bacteria > Bacillati > Actinomycetota > Actinomycetes > Micrococcales > Micrococcaceae > Arthrobacter > Arthrobacter sp. NQ7. The sequence continues at coordinate 36,755 of NZ_JARFXU020000020.1, forward strand.
TTCCGAAGGCATGCGCCAGGACATCCTGCGCAGCTACCCCAATGTGGACCCCGCAAAGGTCCGGGTGGTCCACAACGGCATCGACGTGGAGCTTTGGCAGCGTGATGAAAATGACGACGCCGTCCGCGCCCTGGGGATTGACCCCGCCAAGCCAAGCGTCGTCTTTGTGGGCAGAAACACACGCCAGAAGGGCGTCCCCTACCTTCTGCGGGCCGCGGCAAAACTTCCCGCCGACGTCCAGCTGGTGCTGTGCCTAGGTGCCGCGGACACCCCGGAACTGGCTGCCGAAACAGCGGCGTTGATCGAGGACCTCCAGACGCAGCGCACGGGCGTGGTGCTCATCGAGCGGATGCTGCCGCGCCATGAACTGATCCAGGTCCTCAGCCACGCCACCGCGTTTGCCTGCCCCTCCATCTACGAACCGCTCGGCATCGTCAACCTGGAAGCCATGGCCTGCGGTGCAGCTGTGGTGGCCAGCGCTACTGGCGGCATCCCCGAGGTGGTGGAGCACGGCCGCACAGGACTCCTGGTGGACCTGGAGCAGGTCACCGACGGCACCGGCACGCCCCTGGACCCGGAGAAGTTCGTCAAGGAATTTGCCGCCGCGCTCACCGAAGTGGTGTCCGATCCGGAACGCGCCCGCGCCATGGGGCAGGCCGGCCGCGAGCGCGCCGAGAAGCACTTCTCCTGGGAGTCGATCACCGAGACCACCCTTGAGGTGTACCGCTCGGTGCTGCCGGCAGCCGGCTGAGCCCACTGCCCGGCGTGACACGCGCCGGGACGTTGGGCGCCAGCACGACCAACGACGGCGCCGCTCCCCATGGAAGGGGAGCGGCGCCGTCGTGGTTTCACACTAAGTCCGGCAATGCCGGCAGGTCAGCCCTTCCGTGCCCCCGCTGCCCTGGCGATCATGACCTTCTCGTCCACGGGCGAGGCACCGCTGGCCCGCTGGGCCCGGAAATAGGCCCTGGCCTCATCCTGCCGGGCTTTCTCGGCGCCGGTGGCGATCGCTGCCCGGACATGGTCGTCGCCGTATCCGAACGCGTCCACCAGGTCCAGGGCATGGGGGCGGATCTTCTCCAGCAGCCGGTTGATGTAGCCTCCCACGGTCCGTGCCCGCTGCATGGAGAGCCGGCCGTTCATGAGGTACCAGGACAGGTTCTTCTCGATCAGGGACAGGCCGAACAGGTCGCGGAGCCAGGTAAGGACGGTCTTGGTGCCCGGATCGGCGACGTTCTCCAGGGCTTCGGTGAACGCTTCCCACTGCAGCAGCTCTGCGTGGGCCTGGGCCGCGTCGATGAGTTCGTTCTGGTGCCGGTTGAACAGGGCTGCGCCCTTGTCCTGCGGCAGCCGCCTGCTGCCCTTAAGGGCCGCCCCCGCCTCGGCGACCATGGTCTGCACCCTGTCGGTGAGGAGGGCGCGCTGCGCTTCCCCGTCCCGGAGCGCGATCGCGGCCTTCTGGACTGAGCCGGTGTCTGCCACGAACTGGGCCACCTGGCGCAGGCCGGTGCGGTGGACAGCAGCGCCGGCCGCCTGGTTCACCACGTAGCGGGCCAGCACCCCGAAGTCGACGTTGCGGAATTCCTTGGCGTAATCAGCCAGCAGGCGCTTGGCCACCAGCTGCAGCAGCACGGTGTTGTCGCCTTCGAAGGTGGCATAGACGTCCAGGTCCGCGCGGAGTGAGGCGAAACGGTTCTCGATCAGGAAGCCGGCACCGCCGCAGGCCTCGCGGCATTCCTGGAGGGTATCCAAGGCGTGCCAGGTGCTCAGCGGCTTCAATGCCGCTGCCAGTGTCTCCAGGTCCTGGCGGTCGGCGTCGGTATCGTGGGCGCCCGAGAAGACGTCGTCGAACTTCTGCAGCAGCTGCTCATGGGCAAAGCCGGCGGCGTAGGTGGTGGCGAGCCGCGTGAACAGCCGGCGCTGGTGCCGCTGGTAGTCGAGCAGGACCTCCTCGTCAGTGTGCGAGGATGCGTTGAACTGGCGCCGTTCGGTGGCGTACTGGATGGCGGCCTTCAGGGCCACCTTTGACGCCGCGACCGCGGCTCCGTCCAGTGACACACGCCCCTGCACCAGGGTTCCGAGCATGGTGAAGAAGCGCCGGCCGGGGCTGGCGATAGGGGAGGTGTACGTGCCGTCAGCGTCCACATTGCCGTACCGGTTCAGCAGGTTGGTCCTGGGAATGCGGACGTTGGAGAAGTGCAGCCGGCCGTTGTCGATGCCGTTCAGGCCGCCCTTGATGCCGTCGTCCTCGCCGCCGATCCCGGGCAGGAACTCCCTGGTGTCCGGATCCCGCAGGTCGACATAGAAGGCGTGCACGCCGTGGTTGACGCCGCGGGTCACGAGTTGGGCGAACACGACGGCGCCGAGTCCGTCCGTTGCGGCGTTGCCGATGTAGTCCTTCCAGGCGGCGCGGAAGGGGGTGTGGATGATGAATTCTTCGGTGTCCGGGTCATATGTGGCGGTGGTGGCGATGCTTGCCACGTCCGAGCCGTGGCCGGTTTCCGTCATGGCGAAGCAGCCCGGGATGTCCAGGTTCATGATTCCCGGCAGCCACTTGGCGTGGTGTTCCGCCGTCCCCAGGTGCATCACGGCGGATCCGAAGAGACCCCACTGGACTCCGGCCTTAATTTGCAGAGACGGGTCTGCCACGACCAGTTCCTCGAACCCCGCGATGTTCCCGCCGTGGTCGTCCGAACCGCCCAGTTCCGCCGGGAAGGCGCGGTGCACGGCTTCGTTGTCCACGAGGTACTTCAGCTGGCCGAATACCTGGGCACGGTGTTCCGTGTGAGTCTGCCCCTCGATCTTGTGCAGTTCGGGGCTGGCTGCCAGCTCCCGCGCCTGGAGCCGGACATCGGCCCACTTGCCCAGCAACTGGCGGCCCAGAGCTTCGACGTCGACGGCGGGGGCGGGGCCGGCGCCCGGGGCACCGGCGGCTGCAGGGGTTGCTGCGGGCCGAAGCCCTTTGCGGGCGGGGCGGTCCACTACGTCAGTCATGTCACAGTCCTTCTTTGGCGGATAACTTGGTGTTCTGTGGGGCGGGAGTGAGTTCGGGGGCAATGCCTACGCACAGCCAGGCGGTGATTTGGCGGGCCATGGTTTCCTGGTCCGGTTTCGTGGGGGAGTCCGGGGTGCCGAGCCACTGTTCGCCGGCGTTCCGCACCAGTCCAATGGCTGCCTTGGGCCAGTAGCCGATCAGGGTTTCCGTCGCCCCGGCCAGGTGTGAGCGCATGGGCGTGGCAATCATGTCCGCAATGGCGTCAAAGAAGTGGCCCAGGGGACCGCCGGCAGCGGCGGGGTGGGGCGGGCCTGCGGGGTCCGCCTGGGCGTAGCTGGTGACGAATGTATAGACGTTGGGGCTGGTGTCCGCCATCTGGAGATAGGCCGAGACCATCGCCAGCAGGCCTTCCCGGGGCGTGAGTGCACTTTGGGCTGCTTCCTGGATGCGGTGCTGCATCTGGCGGAGGACCACTTCGCCCACCGCCTGCTGCAGCCCGGCTTTGTCCCCGAAGTAGCGGTAAAAGACCGACTTTGACGTTCCGGCGGCGCTGGCGATGTCCTCCATGGACGCATCGCTGCCCAGGACGTGTACGGCACGGCGGGCCTGCCTGATCAGTTCCCTGCGCCGTTCCTCGCGGTGGCTCTGCCAGCGGGCCGAGCGCCCGTCCGGACTTGCCGGGGAGGGCAGCTCAATGCTCAAGGGGAGGCTTGTGTCCTGAAAGTTCACGATACCCAGCGTATCAGGTACGCTGGGTATCGGTAACCGCATGTGACCAAAGGAGCCATCCATGTCCACAACCGGACAGTCCACGCCCGCATCCGACGAAGCTGTCCGCCGCGCTCCGGCGACGCGCAGGGCGGTGATCGTCGGCGGCAACAGGATTCCGTTCGCCCGCGCCGGCGGCGCCTATGCCAAGTCGTCCAACCAGGACATGCTGACCGCAGCCCTGGACGGCTTGATCGCACGGTTCGGCCTGCAGGACGAACGGATCGGCCAGGTGGCGGCAGGGGCCGTTCTTAAGCACTCCCGCGACTTCAACCTCACCAGGGAAGCAGTCCTCGGATCGGCCCTTTCTGCCGAGACTCCGGTGTACGACCTGCAGCAGGCATGCGCCACCGGCCTTGAAACGGTGGTGGGACTGTCCAACAAGATCAAACTCGGGCAGATCGAATCGGGGATAGCCGGCGGCGTGGATTCCGCCTCGGACGCGCCGGTAGTGGTCAGCGAGGGTCTCCGTGAGGTCATCCTGGACCTCAGCCGGGCCAAGGCGCTGCCCCAGCGGCTCCAGATCCTCAGCCGGTTGCGGCCAAAGGACTTGGCACCACTGGCCCCCGGGACGGCGGAACCACGGACCGGGCTGAGCATGGGTGAGCACCAGGCCCTCACCACGGCGCAGTGGAAGATTTCCCGGGAAGCACAGGACGAACTGGCGCTGAACAGCCACCGCAACCTCGCTGCCGCCTACGATTCGGGGTTCTTTGATGACCTCCTTACCCCCTACCGCGGGCTGACGCGCGACGGCAATCTGCGGGCGGACACGTCCGCGGAGAAACTCGCCGGACTGAAGCCGGTCTTCGGCCGCAACCTTGGTGCCGACGCAACCATGACTGCGGGTAACTCCACCCCGCTGACCGACGGTGCTTCCACGGTGCTGCTGGCCTCCGACGAATGGGCTGATGCCCGCGACCTGCCCAAGCTGGCAGCCGTGGTGGATGCGGAAGCCGCGGCCGTCGACTTTGTCCATGGCAAGGACGGGCTGCTGATGGCCCCCGTGTTCGCCGTGCCCCGGCTCCTGGCCCGCCATGACCTGACCCTGGCAGACTTTGACTTCTTCGAGATCCATGAGGCCTTTGCGGCCACCGTGCTCAGTACGTTGGCTGCCTGGGAAGACGAGGAGTTTGGCCGTACCCGCCTGGGCCTGGAGGGCGCGTTCGGCAGCATTGACCGTTCCCGCCTCAACGTCAACGGCTCATCGCTGGCAGCAGGCCATCCGTTTGCCGCCACCGGCGGACGCATCGTCGCCACACTGGCCAAGATGCTCCACGCTAAGGCGGCCTCCACCGGCCGTCCTGCCCGGGGGCTGGTATCGGTGTGCGCAGCAGGCGGCCAGGGCGTCGTCGCGATCCTTGAATCTCTGTAGGGGGGACAGCTATGGCAGATACGTATTCGCAATTGGTCAACAGCGGCCTGGGCAGGAACGTCGCAAAGAAACTCGGACTCCCGCAACCTGCCGTCCTGCGCCGTTACCAGCCAGGCGGGCCGCTGGTTACCGGACCCGTCGTCGTCCTGGGTGACACCACCGGCGCGGACAAGCTCGCCGCGGAACTGTTGTCGTGGGACCTTGACGTCAGGAGGCACGCCGTCCCGGCCGAAAAGCTCGGCGGCATCATCCTGGTCCTCGACGAACTCGGGCACCCCGCGGACCTGGAAAAGCCCGTTCTCGCAGCGGCAGGATCCCTCCGGGACCTGCGTCCGGGCGGCAGGGTCATCACCATCTCCCGCCCGGCAGCGGAGGCAACCACTCCGGACGCGGCGGCGGCCCGGCAGGGGGTCGACGGCTTCCTGCGCTCACTGGCCAAGGAACTCCGTGCGGGCGCCACCGGCAACGGCGTGCTCCTGGCAGACGGCACCACCGCCACGAGCCCCAGCGTCCTGGCCGCCACCCGGTTCTTCCTCTCCGGCCGTTCAGCCTTCGTGGACGGGCAGTTCCTGGCCGTGTCGACCGGAGACGGGGTGTTGCCCGGGAACCCGGAGCAGCCGCTTGCCGGGAAGATTGCCGTCGTCACCGGTGCGGCCCGGGGCATCGGCGCCCAGATCGCCCGGACCCTGCACCGCGATGGCGCAACCCTGGTCCTGGTGGACATTCCTGCGGCAGGCGACCAGCTGGCAGCCGTAGCCAACCAGGTGCACGGCACGGCCCTGCAACTGGACATCACCCGGACCGACGCGGGCCAGCGCATCATCGATCACGCCGTGCAGCGGCACGGACGGCTGGACGTCGTGGTGCACAACGCAGGGGTCACGCGGGACAAGCTCCTCGCCAACATGGACCCGGCGCGGTGGAACACCGTCATCAACATCAACATCGCCGCCCAGCTGCGCATCAACGAGGCGCTGCTGTCATCCGACCACTTCCAGCCTTCGCCACGTATTGTTTCAGTTGCCTCCACCAGCGGCATTGCCGGCAACCGGGGGCAGACGAACTACGCAGCATCCAAGGGAGGTGTCATGGGAATGGTGCGGGCCACAGCCCCGCTGATCGCCTCCCGCGGCGGCACCATCAACGCCGTTGCCCCCGGATTCATCGAAACAGAGATGACGGCGCGCATTCCCTTCGCCGTGCGCGAAGTGGCCCGTCGGCTGAACTCCCTGCAGCAGGGGGGACTGCCGTCCGACGTCGCCGAAACCATCGCGTTCCTGGCCAGCGACGCCGCAGGCGGAATTAACGGGGAGGTGCTGCGGGTGTGTGGTCAAAACCTGGTGGGGGCATGACGCACCAGCAACCGGTAATCCTGGCCGAGATGCCGTCCTTGTCGAAGCTCTATGTCAACGCCGCAGCCCAGGCAGCCCGCCGCCGGCTCCTGGGAACGCATGACGCCGCCGTCCTCCCCACGGACAGCCATGAAGTCAGGGGGGTGACCGTTGCGGTGGAGAACCTCACCGCGTACCAGCATCTGATCGGCGAGACGGCCAGTGACGTGCTGCCCGCAGGCTTTATACACGCCATTGCGTTTCCACTGGCAATGAGTGTCCTGAACCGCGACGACTTCCCGCTGCCGCTGCTCGGGATGATCCACCTCCGCAACAGTGTTGAGCAACGGTCGCCCCTCGTCTTCACCGACGTCCTCGACATGACGGCCCGGGTGGACAACCTTCGCGGCCACCGTGCAGGCACGCAGGTGGACGTCATCGCCGAAGTGCGCCGCTCCGGCTCTTCCGAGGTGCATTGGCGGGGGGTCTCCACCTACCTGGCAAAGGGGGTATTCCTGCCGGGAATCGACAAACCCACAGCACAGGCACCCAGGGGGGAGTTCTCAGCACCTGACCCAACAGCCTTGTGGCATCTGGGCGTGGACACGGGGCGCGCCTACGCGGCGGTCTCGGGCGATTTTAACCCGATCCACCTCAGCGTCCTCTCGGCCAAGGCCTTGGGCATGCGCCGTTCCATCGCCCACGGCATGTACCTCGCATCCCGTGCGCTCGCAGACGTAGGCCCGGCCCGCGGCGACTCCTTTACCTGGGATGTGGAGTTCGATGCCCCGGTATTCCTGCCGTCCCGGGTTGCTTTGGAAATCGCCACCGACCACAGCGGCTCAGGGGCGTGGAAACACTCCAGCTTCGTGGCGTGGAACCCGGGGTCCGGCCGGCGCCACTTCAGCGGGACGGTCGCGGCGCTGCCGGCGCAGGATTGCGGCTAGTCCCGGGGACGGATGGCCCGCAGGATCCGGTGGAGGCTCAGCAGCACCGACTCTGATGCAGGGACGGTGCCCTGGGCCGCCGGCCGGCCGGCGGTGGCGGCCATGCAGGCTTCCACCGCCACCCTGGCAGTCTCGAAGGCATCGTTCCGTTCCTGTTCGTCCCCCTCGGTATGGACCGACAGCAGCTTGCCGGTGGCGGTGACGGCGTCCGCCAGTGGCCCATTGTCCTGCAACGGTATGGCGTACGGCGCATCGTCCTCATAGATCACGTCGGACAGGACATCCGTCATGTCCTGGATGTGGAAGGTAACGCGTTCCAGGTTCTGCAGGTCGCGGTAGTCCTGGTCGATGTCACGCGGATGCAGCTTCCGGCGCGGGTTGGCCCTGCGGCTTGCGTCCGCTTCCTTCACCAAATGGCGCACCGATCGGGCCGCCTCGGCCAGTTCATCCGACCTGCGCGACCAGTCCTCGTGTTCGGGCGGCCACTTTTCCTTGAGGGCTGCGCCCATATCAGTGAGCTGCCGCCCAAGGGCCTGGCGCAGGTCGGCCATGCTGGACGCGGCGGCGTTGAGGTGCAGGGGCGGAAAGATCAGGAAGTTCACGGCAATGCCCACGGCCACGCCGGCGGCCATTTGCACCAGGTATCCGTACGAGAAATCTTCGGCGTTACTGCCGCCCACCAGCAGAACCAGCAGGGCCGCCGTCGGAATCCAGTCACTGCCTGAACCGATGCCCGGCAAGCCGCCCAGCAGGACGCCCACCCCCATGAACACGGCAACCGTAAGAGGGGAAGGATCGCTGATGCTCACCAGCAGGAAGGCGAGGCCGATTCCCATTGCCAACCCGGCAAGGGCCTGGGCGCCCTGCTTCACGGACCCGGCGACGTTGTGGTACATGGCCACCAGGGCACCCAGCGGTGCGTAGTACGCGTAGTGCGAGGCGGCGCCCGGCATGAGGGGAGCGATGGCGAACGCCAGCCCTGCAGCCACGGCCGCTTTCCCTGCCAGTTGCAGCCGCTGTGCTGCGAAGGCGGCGGAGAGTCCCGCCACCGATTGTTTGAGTAGTTGGGTCCCCCGAGCCCACCGTGCATCCGGACGTGCTTGAGTATTGCCCATCCGGCCACAGTAGGGCCGGCTGACCGTCAGGACAAGCCGGCTGCGGAACGCCGCACTTCGGCTGCCAGGCGGTGGGCGCGGCCCGGGGTACGCCCCTCTTCCGCGCGCCGCGGGATGTAGCCGAAGCCCAGGCCATAGGACGGGTCGGCAAAACCAAGGGCCGCGTTGGCCCCTTCATGGCCGAACGCCCGGTAGCTGCCGAAGTTCCGCGAGGGGTGGGGCTTCATGAAGACGACGGCGAATGCGTTGTCCAGCCCGGAGGACCGGTCCAGGCCCCAGACCTGTTCACGTGCCATGGCTTCCAGGGTCCGCGCCTCAAGGAACGGCGCACCACCCTCGACGCCTGTTGTTGCCGCCGCGTACAGGCGCGCAAGGCCGTCGGCGGACCCCACGCCGCCGGCCGCGGACATGCCTGCCGCCCGGACGGACCGGATGTTCGGCAGTTCCATGATGGTGCTGACCGGGGCGTTGCTGTTCATGCCCTCCACGCTGAGCGGGTCAACCCAGCCCTGGTCCGGGGCGTCGTCGTAAAGGACGTCGCGGTAACGCGGCTCAAGGTCTGCCGGCAGCCCGAGGAAGAAATCCACGTCCTGCGCCTTTCGGATCCGCCGGTCGTAGATGTCCTGGAGCGCCTCGCCTGCAGTCCGCCGGCACAGCTCCTCCATGAGGATGCCGATGGTGAGGGCGTGGTAGCCGAACTGCCGCCCCGGCTCCCACGAGGGATGGGCCGCAGCGAGCCGTGCGGCGGCGGCTGGGGTGGTGAATTCGTCCAAGCCAAACCCGCCCTCAATGCCCATCAGCCCCGCCTGGTGGGACAGCGCCTCCCTGACCAGCAGCCGGTCTTTCCCGTGCACGCCGAATTCCGGCCAATAGTGCGCCACGATCTTATCCAGGTCGAGGACGCCGTCCTGGACCAGCAGGGCTACGACCATTGCCGCGGCCCCCTTTGAGCACGAGTAGGCACCGGTCAGCGTATCCCGGGCCATGTCCGGGCCGCCGGTCAGCTGCACCACCGGGACGCCGCGGTGGTACGCCGCGAGCTGTGAGCTGTAGCCGGGATCATCGGCGAGGAACGACTCGAACAGGGCCAGGACGTTTTCGTACCCGGGCGCCACGAAACCAAGGGAAGTCTGCATGGCCTTCAGTGTAGTAGGAAAGCGATTTCCTGTAGTGGTCAGCGGGCGGCACCATGGCCCGGCGCAACTTCCTCGCCCGGCTTGACCGGGCCGGGTGGCGTGCCGTCGCCGAACGGCCGGCCGCCAAGGGACTCCCGGCCGTGGTCTTCCAGCCAGTTACTGAGGTCCGGCCCTGCGGGAACGATGCCCGTGGGATTGATGTCCTCGTGGACTATGTAGTAGTGCCGCTTGATCTGCACAAAATCGATCGTGTCCCCAAAACCGGGCGTCTGGAACAAATCACGCGCGTATCCCCACAGGTTGGGCATCTCGCTCAACTTCTGCCGGTTGCACTTGAAGTGTCCGTGATAGACGGAATCGAACCTGGCCAGGGTGGTGAAGAGGCGCACGTCCGCCTCCGTGATGGTGTCGCCCACCAGGTAGCGCTGGCGTGACAGGCGGTCCTCAAGCCAGTCCATCGCAGCCCAAAGCCGCCCGTACGCTGCGTTGTAGGCCTCCTGCGAGCCTGCGAAACCGCAGCGGTAGACGCCGTTGTTGACTTCGGTGAAGACTCGCTTGTTGACCTGGTCGATGTCCGCGCGGAGGTGCTCGGGGTAGAGCTGCGGTGCGCCCGGGCGGTGGAACTCTGTCCACTCCGTCGAAAAGTCCAGGGTGATCTGGGGGAAGTTGTTGGTCACTACTTGACCGCTGGGCACGTCCACTATGGCAGGTACTGTTATTCCGCGCGGGTAGCCGGGGAACCGCTTGAAGTAGGCCTCCTGCAGGCGCTCTATGCCAAGGACAGGGTCCATGCCGCCGGGATCAAGGTCGAACGTCCATGAGCGGGCGTCGTGCGTTGGACCTGGCTGGCCCAGGGAGATGGCATCCTCCAGCCCCAGCAGGCGCCTGACGATCACCGTGCGGTTTGCCCAGGGGCAGGCCCGTGCTGCGACGAGGCGGTAGCGCCCGGCTTCCACCGGCCACCCTGGCTCGCCGTTGCTCCCCGGAGAGGCGTTCCGGGTGATTCGGTCTTCGATGTAATTAGTGTCGCGGGTGAACTCAGCGCCGCCTGTGACGTAGGCGCCGCGGGTGCTGTAGCCGTCGGCGGTACCGGTCGCTGCGGGAGTGTTTTCCGTTTCCTGGCTCATGTCCCAAGCCTAAACGCCACCCCCACGATCTAGGCGCCGGCCAGCAGGATTGCCGAGATGGGCTGCCAGGCCGCGAGCCAGGATCCCGCCACGAGGAGTGTGAACAACATGATCCAGATGGCTGACGGCACAGCCGTGGCACGGTACAGGAGATAGGCGTCCGAGCTGGCGAGGCGGTCGCGGCGACGGGTGTGGACCTGGGCAAGTTTCAGCAGGTCGCGGACGGCCGCCACCAGCAGGGCAACTCCCAGGATGACGGCCATGTGCCCTACAGCCGCCGGGGGTGCAAGGACCGCTGGCAAGGCAGTGGCGGCGATGGCGGTCGCGGTGATGGCGAAACCGGCAAGGTTCCGAAGGAAGAGGAGGGAAACAGCCAGGACCAGCGCGCTGGCCGCCATCGCTGCCGTTCCCCAGCCGTTGAGACCGCACCAGACGAATGCTGCGCCGACCAGCGCAGGGACCGGGTACCCCCAAAAACAGGACCAGGCGGCCGCCAACCTGCTGCGGCCGTACGTGGTGGTAGTCCCGGAATGGTCGAGCCGCAGCCGGATTCCGGACAACCGCTGCCCCGTGGTTACAGCCGCAAAAGCATGGCCAAGTTCATGGGTGGCGGTGGCAATCAGGCCGAAGTAGCGCCAGCTTCGGGCGGGAATGGACAGGACGACGGCGGCTGCCAGGGACAGCAGCATTTCCTGCCACGTGATGTTGGGCACGTCTGCATGCCTGAAGACTGAACCAAGGATGTTCCCTACGCTCGCGGCGCCGTCCATCGCTGCCTCCTGGCTGTTGCTTGGCGTCATGGGTTCCGCCCAACGTTATGCCCCGCAGCTGGGTGGAACCTCAAGGTGAACCCACCGGACCGGGACTCCCAAGGGGGCTGGGGCTATTAACAAGGAATGGCACGCCGGGTGCGGCGTGCCCTTCCATAGGGGGAGTATTCGTCCCCTGCTGACGCTTGTTGGTCAGCCTTCGCACTCGGTGCAGTAGCTGTGTCCATCTTTCTGCCGGGCAATCTGGGACCGGTGGCGGACCAGGAAGCAGGAGTAGCAGGTGAACTCATCCTCAGCCTGCGGGATGACCTGGACTACGAGCTCCTCGGCGACGAATTCGCCGCCAGGGACGCCGGCGCCGTCCAGCCCGTCAGCTTCGTCCAACTCCTGCACAACACTGCGGGCGTCGGGAGCATTTGCTGACTGGAGCTGCTCGAGAGAGTTGTCCTGCGATTCCTTGACGTCGGAACGCAGTTCATCGTAATCGGTTGCCACTTTAGGTGCTTCTCTTTTCTTTGATTGGCTGTCGGGTATGAAACGTACAGCATCAGGCCGGTATTCCCCAACAGGAAGCGTAGATCTGTCGGGTATTGGGTACAGGTTCAAGGGAGCAGACGCACGTTGGCGGCGTCGGTGCGGCTGGAGGGGCAGCGGGGTGCTGTCTCCTGTGCATGACGGAAGGGGCAGGTTTTGGAGCAACTGACCGCGGAATTCGGTGGTGCGGCACAGGTTGGTATTGGTGTCGGTCCCGTGCTGGAGAAGTTCAACTCCGTTTCCAGGATTGCCGTGCTGCGCGGAGGCGGCCTGGGGGACCTGATCTTCGCTGTCCCGGCAATGGCTGCGTTGAAGGCCGCCTATCCGGCAGCCAGTATCACACTGCTGGGCACTCCCATTCACAAGGCGCTGCTGGGTGCCGTGAAGAGTCCGGTGGATGACGTCGTTGTCCTCCCATTTGCGGAAGGAGTCCGGCCAGGGGAAGAGGATGAGGCCGGACTGGACCGCTTCTTCACTGACATGCGTGCCCGGAACTTCGATCTTGCGGTCCAGCTTCACGGCGGGGGACGGTACTCCAACCCCTTCCTGCTTCGGCTGGGCGCCCGCCATACGGTCGGTACCCGTACGGCAGACGCAGCAAGCCTTGAGCGCACCGTTCCCTACCTGTATTACCAGCACGAACCTTTGAGGGCGCTCGAGGTTGCCGGGTTCGCGGGAGCCTTCCCTGTCGACCTGGAGGCCCGGCTGGCCCCGGCAGACACGGCAGCGCCGGATGTTGCAGATGGGGACGGCACTCAGCCGCTGGTGGTCATCCACCCGGGCGCCACCGACCCACGTCGCCGCTGGCCCGCGGAAAAGTTCGCCGAACTCGCGGCGGCCTGTGCGGCGGACGGCTCCCACGTGGCCATCATCGGCGACGCGAGCGAACAGGAGTTGGCGGAGGGGGTCGCGGCGCGGGCGGCGTCAGCGGACGTCCGGTCCGTGGCTGGTGCCCTGGACATGCGGGGCCTTGTGGGGCTGCTGGCGGGAGCTGACGTTGTGGTGGCGAACGACAGCGGCCCCCGGCATCTTGCGCAGGCGCTGGGCGTGCCCACTGTCGGCATATTTTGGGCGGGCAACGTGATCAACGCGGGAGCCCTGGGCAGGAGCCTGCACCGCGTACACGCTTCATGGGTCACGGTCTGTCCCACATGCGGCATCGACGTGACCCAGGTCGGTTGGACGGCGCCGCGCTGCGTACATGACGATTCGGTCGTTGCAGGAATAGATGTGCAGGATGTCTACGAAGATGTGCGCAGCCTGGCGGCCACGGCGTTCGCAAGGCAGGATGCATGAGCCGCACCGGAACCATGGCGGCGTCCAGTGAACCTGTTGCCGCTGATGGCAAGCCCGAGCTCCTGGTGCTGCGCGCGCTGAAACTGGGGGACCTCCTCGTCGCCGTACCTGCCCTGAAAGGAATCCGGCGCGCTTTTCCGGAGCACCGGCTCCGGTACGCGGCGCAAGGGTGGCTGTCGGAGGCTCTGGGGCTGGTGGGCGGCTATGAGCTGCTGCCCACGCATGGCCTGGACGAACCGCTGGCGATGGATCCCGGTGTGGTGGACGTGGCCATCAACCTCCACGGCAGCGGCCCGGAGAGCCAGGGACGGATTGAGGCTTTGAAGGCGCGCCGGACCGTGGGTCACCTGAGCAAGCACCGGGACGGACCGCCGTGGCGCCCGGAACTGCACGAGCGCGAACGCTGGGTAAGGCTGCTGGAATGGCACGGCATCGACGCGGATCCGCTGGACGTCCAGTTGAACATGCCCCATGTGCCCAGCCCGGTCCCGGGCGCAACTGTCCTGCATGTGGGGGCGGCGTACGGCAGCAGGCTCTGGCCGGCGGAGCGTTTTGCAGCGGTGGCGTCCGCCCTCGCCGAAGCCGGACACCAAGTGGTGTTCACCGGCGGAAAGTCCGAACGGGAACGCGCCGTCGAAGTGTGCCGCCTGGCGGGACTTCCGGGTACAGCGATGCTGGCCGGCGTCCTGGGCCTTGGCGAGTTCGCTGCCACGGTCGCCGGTGCGCGCCTGGTGGTCTCCGCTGACACAGGTGCCGCACACCTGGCATCCGCCTACGGGACCCCCTCGGTGGTTCTTTTTGGTCCGGCGCCGCCGGAAATCTGGGGGCCGCCGCCGGGGCCGCATGTTGTCCTGACGCGCGAGGATCTTCGGCGCGGCGATACCTTCGCCGCCGACCCGGATCCCGCCCTGCTCGCCGTGCAGGTGCCGGATGTCATGGCTGCCGTCAGGGGCCTGGGAGTGCTGTAGGGGCTGGGTTTGGCCTGATTTATGTGGGTCTGCGGGGGTCTGGTGGAGGTGTTGGGGCCTAAAATTGGTGCATGGGCACTGAGCTGGAAATCGCTTTGGTGTTGGGGACGGCGTTCCTGTGGATGGCCGTCACGTTAACGATCCTGTCCGCCATCGACCGCTCGGAACGGAAGGCGCGCCGGCAGGAACGGCATGAGCTCCGCAGGGAGAAGCGGCGGATTGAATACCGTCCGGTTGCCGCAGGCTCCCATCTGCAGGGACGGACCCGCCATCCACGGTCGCACAGGTTCCACCTGCACTGACGACGACGGGTCCCGCCGCGGGTGCCTCGGCGTGGGCCACGTGGCTGGGCGGGCACGGGAGGGCCCGCCCGCCGTCGTCCAGTCGCTCCTGTCACGCCAACCCTGTGGCACCCGCTTCGTCAAGTCTTGACGGGCGGGACCGGAAGCCAGACACTTTCCCGATGGGAGTGAACGAAGAGTTGCGGGCGCTTAGCGACGTCGTTGACCGGCTTGCGGCAAAGTTTCCTGCCCTGCCGCGGGAGCACATCGAGGATGTGGTCCAGGAGGAGCACAGCCTCCTGGACGCGGGCAGGGTCCGGGCGTTTGTTCCCGTCCTGGTGGAGCACGCCGCGAGGGACCGCTTGTCCCGCTGAGGCGGGGGTTTGTCAGGGCGCCGGCGCGACGTCGATGAGCACCTTCCCCACCGTTCCCCGTTCCACTGCGTCGTGCGCGGCGGCAGTGTCGTCAAGGCTGAACCGTGTCAGCGGGAGTCCGTGTTCTTCGCCAACCTGCAGGGCGCCGGCGGCGAGCGCTTCGCCCACAGCGGCCACAGCGTCGTGTTTCTGCCGGTCGGACACTGTATAGGTGAGGATGAACTGGAAGCGGACGTTCCCGGTCATGCTCTCGCGGATCGGAACAGTCAGGGATTCCCCCGGGTTGGCCGCGTAGATCGAGATTGTTCCCCCGGGCTTGAGCACCTGCAGGTCGGTCTGGAGGTTGGCGGGGGCGTTCACGTCCACGATGATGTCAACGCCGTCCGGTGCGGCATCACGGACCGACCGGACGACGTCGTCGGCCCGGTAATTGATCACTGTCTGCGCGCCGGCCCGGCGGGCAAGGTCCGCTTTACGGTCTCCGCTGACGGTGGTGATGACGTTGGCTCCTGCCCAGCGGGCGAGCTGGATGGCGGCGTGGCCGACGGCTCCTGCGCCCCCGGTGACCAGGACGGCACGCCCGGCCAGCGACCCTGGGGAGAGCCTGGCAGGTCCATCCTCCAACGCGGTCAAGGCCCGGTGCGCGGTCAGCGCCGGAATTCCCAGCGATGCCCCCGTATCGAAGGACTCCGTAACGGGGAGCGGGACGGCTTTGTGCGCTGGCACCGTGACATATTCCTGGGCTGTTCCTTCGTTGCCGCCCCAGGCCACATCCCAAAGCCACACGCGGTCGCCCGCCCTGGGATTCTCCACTCCCGGCCCCACTGCATCAATGACACCGGCACCGTCCTGGTTGGGGACTTTGGGGGCGTCCAGCTTCTTGTTTCCGCCCCCGGCCCGCGACTTCCAGTCGGTGGGGTTGACTCCGGACACCACCATGCGGACGCGGACTTCGCCGGGGCCGGGACCCGTCAGCGCCTTCTCCTGGAGCGTAAGGACGGATGAAGGACCCGTTGCCTCGTACACCACTGCTTTCATGATTTCTCCCCGGTCCCGATGTGAGCTGCCGTTACGCCTCCAACCTACCCAAACCCAGGCCCGGGGTATGCACCCCCGCCGGCGTGGGTACCGGCCTGGCCGCATCCGGCCGGGCTAGAAGCGGTCTGTCCGGCGGAGTTTGCGGGGACGGCCGTCCGGGTCAACGATGAACCGGCACAGGGGGTCGGCCCAGAGCCGCTGGATGACCGGAACGGCCTGGGGAACGTGATGGCGCACCTGGCCTGCCGGGCGCGTCCCACGGCCGCTCCGGTGCCACTCGTCCAGGGCGTCAGCAGTCCTGTTCCACAGTTCCAGCCCCGGCCAGGCGGACTGGAGCTCCGGGCCGTCCTGCTCAAGGCCAAGGTGTTCGGCCCACAGCTGCAGCCTCAGTTCCCTGGCCAGCGGCCGGGGCCGGGAATCGCCGCTGCCTGCCGTGGCCGGGTCTTCACCGGACGTGTCGACCACAGCGCAGGTGAGCTCGCTGTCGGTGGTCCAGGACCGGCGGTTGAAGTTGTCAGATCCGCAGGTGAACCAGGTGTCGTCGATGATGCAGATCTTGGCGTGGACGTAGATGGGGGTTCCCTGGCTGTTTTCCAGGTCGAACACCCCTACCCTCCCTGGCGCGGCTTGGCGGAGCATGCCGATCGCCCTGTTTTGCGCCAGCCGCTTGGGCGGCCCGCTCAGGAAGCCATCGGAGTCCGGGTACCTGGGAACCACGATGATCACGTTCAGGCCGGGGTTGTCCTTCAGCGCGGATGCGATTCCCGCTGCGACCTCCGTGGACCACAGGTACTGGTCCTCAATGTAGATCAGTGACCGGGCCTGGGCGAAGGCTTTGGCGTAGGCGCGCGCTATGGATCGTTCTCCTCCGGGCGCGAAAGGGAACGGCGGGTGCTTGTGGCCGTAGGTGCGCAGCAACTGGACGGCGTGGGGACCTGCCGGCGGCGGCGGGGGAGCGGTTTCGGGCAGCGGCTTGGGATGCCGGGGCATGCGGGCCAGGCGCTGCAGCAGCATCCTGTAGGGCGTGTGCCGGTCCAGCGGATGGGGGTCGTTCCACCGTTCCGCAAAGACCGCCAGGACGTCGGCAACCACCGGGCCCCGCAGTTCGAGGGCTGCGTCGTGCCACGGGGGCCTCTTGCCATACCGGGCATCCATTTCGACCGCCTGCGGATCCCCGGCATGCCCCGCATCGTCCCGGCGGCTGTGGGACAGGTCGAGCCCACCAACAAAAGCCACATCCCGCGAGGGGTCGTCACGTCGGCGGATCACCAGCAGTTTCTGGTGATGACAGCCGAAAAGACGGACGCGCTGGTCCAGGAGTGCTTCGCCGCCGGAGTCGTTGATGTGCCGGCTGAGGTGCTCGTTGGAGCGTCCGCTGATGGGGGCGGACACGCGCTCGCCGTGGGACCGCCAGACCAGGCCCCGTACTTCGACGCCGGAACGGGCCAACTGTCCCAGCAAGCCCCCGATGGTGGTGCCGCCGGGTTCCAGCTGCTCATCGGCATCACCCCGCCAGTCGGTGAACCACACCCGGTCTCCGGGCTGCAGGGCCGACAGCTCCTCGTACAGTCGTGAAAAGTAGGTTGTGCCGTGGACCAGGGGGCGCACCAGGTTGCCTTCAGACCACGAGGGGGATCCTGCACCGCCCCTTTGGACGTCGGATGCAGGGTTTCCCCGCTCAGTCCGGTCCAGGAACCACTTACCAGCGGTGCTGTCCACCTGGCGCTCCTTCCGGGCCCGTGGAATCAGGCCGCTGCGGATTCCAAACTAGCCTATGAAGACGGGGGCCGGTCCGTCCGGCAGCGATTCCACAACTCCCGCAAACCTCAAGAGGAGCAGAACCATGGCACTGAAGGACAAACTCAAAGGCGATGTCGTCGCCCACATGAAGGCAGGCAACAAAGTGGCGCTGACTACCGTGCGCAACGTCCTGGGCGAAATCGAAACCCGGGAGAAGTCCGGCAAAACACCGGTGGAACTCGATGACCTCCAAGTGACGGCGCTGCTCCAAAAAGAGGCCGCCAAGCGGCGTGACACCGCTGCCACCTACACAGCGGCGGGACACCAGGAGCGGGCCCAGGCCGAGATCGCGGAGGCAGAAATTATCGAGGCCTACCTGCCCAAAGCCCTCAGCAGGGACGAAGCCGAAGCCATCGTGGACGAGGTCATTGCCGGCCTTCGAGCAGGGGGCAGCGATCTGTCAATGCGCTCCATGGGAGTGGTCATGAAGTCGGTGACCCCCAAAATCGGCGGGCGCTTCGACGGCAAGGCTGTCAGCGACATGGTGAAGGAGCGGCTGGGGTAGGCGGGCAGGGCCCCGGGCCGGACCTGGACCGCTTTGCCTCCGACGGCCACGGGCATGGACAACCGCCACGGCCAGACGCTTTGCTTGATTGCGGGGCATTCTTCATGGTGAAACGGGCTTCAGTGTGGGACAGTGGCCCGATCAGCAGGAGTGGCCCGATCAGCAGGTAAAGCGAGGAAAAGGTGAAGCAGTTACCCATCTCCGGCGCCGCCGCCGGGTCGTTGACGATCGACGAATTGCTGCTTGAAAGCCGCCGGGGGCTCGACCGCGTCCACCCTTCGGCTCTTGAACAGGAAATGGCGGCGGGCGCCCTTGTTATTGACACCAGGCCGGTCGATCAGCGGGACCGCGACGGCGAGCTGCCCGGTGCCGTCGTTATTGACCGAAACGTTCTCGAATGGCGGCTCGATCCCTCCAGCCCCCATCGGCTGCCGATGGCAGGCGACTACACCCGGCGGATCGTCGTCGTCTGCAATGAGGGCTACAGCTCCAGCCTCGCTGCACACACCCTGCAGCGCCTCGGACTGACCCGCGCCACCGACCTCATCGGCGGATTCCAGGCCTGGGCGGCCCTGCACCGCGGTCCGTGAAAGTACCGGGTCCGGGCGGAAGCCGCCGGCCGCGGGGATCCGGGACCTTCGTCCCTGTTGGCCGCGCACCGGTTCCCGTTGAATTGTTGATCGGAGCGGGCAGCAATCCGCATCCGGCCAGGTCCATACCCGCCGCCGCGCAGGCCCGAACACGGAGACACCGTCCGCCCATGAACCTCAAAGACCGCTGGAACGCCCTTGACCGCACCACACAGAAGTGGCTGCTCGATAACCCTGGTTGCCAAATGCTCCCGCGGACCCTCACCACCGTCATCTCCAGGGAATGCGGGGAGGACCTGGCCACCGGGCTGCACGGGCAGGCGCTCATCTCCCGTGAGGATCAGGATTTCATCCGATCCATGGCGGCGGGCACCGCACAGGCGTGACAGACGCTTCGCGGGGCTGCCAGCGGGGCTGATCCATCGTCGAACCAGCGGACGGTGCCGTGCCCCGTTCCGGATGCCACACGGTCGTGTTCCCTTTGCCGGACACGGGCGCGGTCTCTTTGGAGACACAAAAAAGCCCCGGAACATCAATGATGTTCCGGGGCTTCCCATTGTGCGCGGAGGGGGACTTGAACCCCCACCCCCTTTCGAGGACTAGCACCTCAAGCTAGCGCGTCTGCCATTCCGCCACCCGCGCAGGTGGTATTTCGGGAAGCATCTCCGCCTTTCAGCGTTTCGCGCCTCTCCGAAGCAGCGAGAAAAACTCTAACACGAACTTTCCGGGAACAACGAATCGGGCCAAGTAGGTAGGCTGAGGGCAGCGATTCAGCTCGTGCCAACGAGTCATTCCCTACCAAGGAGCCACCAATGCCTGACGTCCTGCCCGAGGATGAAGTTGTCCGGATCTGCCAGGAACTCATCCGGATCGACACTTCCAACTACGGCGACGGGTCGGGGCCGGGGGAGCGGGCTGCGGCAGAGTATGCCGCCGGACTCATCGAGGAAGTGGGGCTGGACGCCGAGATCTTCGAGTCGGCTCCCGGCCGTGCGAACGTTGTCACCAGGATGGCGGGGGAGGACCCCTCGGCCAGTGCGCTGGTGGTCCACGGCCACCTGGACGTCGTTCCAGCGCTCCGGGACCAGTGGTCCGTTGACCCGTTCGGGGCAGAACTGAAAGATGGCCTCATTTGGGGACGCGGCGCCGTCGACATGAAGGACATGGACGCCATGATCCTTTCGGTGCTGAGGAGTTTTGCCAGGGAGGGCCGGAAGCCCAAGCGGGACATCATCTTCGCTTTCTTCGCGGATGAGGAGGCCGGCGGCGTGTATGGCGCCCGCTACGCCGTGGACAACCGGCCCGGACTTTTCGAAGGCGCCACCGAAGCCATCTCCGAGGTGGGCGGCTTCTCGGCCACAATCGGCGGCCAGCGGACCTACCTGCTGCAGACCGCGGAAAAGGGCATCTCCTGGCTCCGCCTCGTTGCGCACGGACGTGCCGGCCACGGTTCGCAGATCAACACCGACAACGCCGTCACCCGCCTTGCCGCCGCCGTCACGCGCATTGGCGAGTACAAGTGGCCAATCGAACTCACCCCGACCACCCGCCAATTCCTCGACGGGGTGACGGAACTCACGGGCGTGGAATTCGACGCCGACAATCCGGACCTCCTGCTCAACCAGCTGGGCACCGTGGCCCGCTTCGTCGGCGCGACGCTGCAGAACACCACTAATCCCACCCTCCTCAAGGGCGGCTACAAGCACAACGTCATTCCAGAATCCGCGGAGGCCCTGGTCGATTGCCGCACACTTCCCGGCCAGGAACAGCAGGTCCTGGAAATCGTGCGCGAACTCGCCGGCAACGGCGTGGACGTCAGCTACGTCCACAACGACGTCTCGCTGGAGGTCCCGTTCGCCGGCAACCTGGTGGACTCGATGATCGACGCTCTCCACAAGGAGGACCCCGGCGCCAAGGTGCTGCCCTACACGCTCTCCGGCGGGACGGACAACAAGTCGCTCAGTCGCCTGGGCATCACCGGCTACGGGTTTGCGCCCCTCATGCTGCCGGATGAGCTGGACTTCACCGGCATGTTCCACGGGGTGGACGAGCGCGTCCCGGCAGATTCCCTGAAGTTCGGTGCCCGGGTCCTGAACACCCTGCTCACTAACTACTAAGAGGAGCCCGCCGTGAGCCCAGAGGAACTGCTGCCGGATGAGCTCCTGGAGCGTATCCGTGCCCGCGCTGCCGGCTACGACCGCGACAACGCCTTCTTCCATGAAGACCTGCAGGAGCTGGCGGCAGCAGGGTATCTGAAGCTTTTCGTTCCAGCGTCCGACGGCGGTGCCGGGCTTGGCCTCGAAGCGGCAGCCCAATGCCAGCGCAGGCTGGCAACGGCTGCCCCGGCCACGGCACTCGCCGTCAACATGCATCTGGTGTGGACCGGCGTCGCACACGTCCTCGCCGCCCGGGGTGACCACTCGCTGGGCTTCGTCCTGGAGGAAGCCGCGCAGGGCGAGGTCTTCGCGTTTGGCAATTCCGAGGCCGGCAACGACTCCGTCCTCTTCGACTCCCGGACTGTGGCCAAACCCACTGGGGACGGCGGGTACTCGTTCAGCGGGACCAAGATCTTCACCAGCCTTTCCCCGGCATGGACCCGCCTGGGGATCTTCGGCAAGGACGCAGACGCAAGGGACGGCGCCGGCGAACTGGTCCACGGCTTCATCACGCGGGAAACGCCCGGCTACCGGATCCTTGACGACTGGGACACGCTGGGCATGCGGGCCAGCCAGTCGGCCACCACTGTCCTTGAAGGTGTGGAGGTGCCGCCGGACAGGATCTTCCGCAAGCTGCCGGTAGGACCCAACGCCGACCCCCTGGTCTTCGCCATCTTCGCCTGCTTCGAAAGCCTGCTGGCGGCCGTGTACACAGGCCTGGGGGAGCGGGCGCTGGCCGTCGGCGTGGAGACGGCGAAGCGCCGCACCTCGTTCAAGAACGGCGGGCGCAGCTATGCCCAGGACCCTGACATCCGCTGGAAGGTGGCTGACGCGGCGATGGCCATGGACAACCTGTACCCGCAGCTCGCCTCGGTGACCGCAGACGTGGACGCGCTGGCCGACCATGGAAGCCAGCGGTTCCCGAAGCTGGTGGGCCT
Organism: Arthrobacter sp. NQ7; assembly: GCF_029581595.2. Lineage (NCBI taxonomy): Bacteria > Bacillati > Actinomycetota > Actinomycetes > Micrococcales > Micrococcaceae > Arthrobacter > Arthrobacter sp. NQ7. The sequence continues at coordinate 58,799 of NZ_JARFXU020000020.1, forward strand.
GAAAGTGAACGCCACCGAGACTGCGCGCCGGGTGGTCGACCTCGCCATCCGCGTCAGCGGGGGATCAAGCTACTTCAGGGGTTCGGAGCTGGAGCGCCTCTACCGGGACGTGCTGGCCGGGATGTTCCACCCGTCCGACGATGAGTCCGCGCACAACACCGTGGCCAATGCCTGGCTGGGACCACTGGAGGACTAGACGGTCCGCTGGACCGGCAAACCCTAGACGGTCCTCTGGACCTGCAAACCCTAGACGGTCCTCTGGACCGGCAAACCCTAGACGGTCCTCTGGACCTGCAAACCCTAGACGGTCCTCTGGACCTGCATCACCCGGCGGCGCAGCCAGAACCGCCTCCCGCCGCCCACGTAGAGCTTGCTGCGCTCCAATTCCCACTTGCCGTATTCGGAGTGTTCCACCAGCCGGCGCCGCGCCTCGGGCAGGGAATCATCAGGGCTGACGGTCAGTACGAGGTACTCGTACTGCCGTAAATAATCCCGTTCCCGCTGGACCGAGCTGGTGAGAAATTGTTCCTTCATTTGCTCTCCATTTTCGTCCTTTTCCGGCTAACGTGAAGTCATGAGCATCGATCCGCGTGTCGCGCTTTCGTCCCTGACCACCGCTTTGGAAGAACACCTTATAGCAGCATCGAACCGCCGCGGGGACGGTGACCCCTCCGTCGAGGCAGCTTTTTTCGCCGTGGCCGATGCCTTTGAAGTTTATGAAGACGCCCTCTACGAGGCCTACAACGAAGTGACCCCGCTTCAGGTCTTCGACGATGAGGACGAAGAGGACGAGGAAGCCGACGTGGACGACGACGAGGACCTGGAGATCGTCGAGGAATAAGGGCACCGGAAAAGCTGGGTGGGCGCCCGCCGTCAGCCGGCGGAGACGTCCTCAAGGGCCCGTGCAATCTGCGGCGGCAGCGGGGAAAGCTGGGCGTCCAGGATTTCCTTCAGCTGTACCGGCGTGCGGGCGCCTACAATCGCCGTGGCCACCCCCTGCTGCGACAGCAGCCACGAAAGCGACACATCCTGCGGGGTCCGGCCGAGGCCGTTGGCAGCCATGCACACCGCATCCACGATCCGCGACGGCTTCTCCGCCAGGTAGGCCTCCACATAGCCTGCCTCGCTTGTGGCCCCCCTGGATCCGGCCGGAATACTGCCCCGGTATTTTCCGGTAAGGACGCCCCGGCCCAGCGGACCCCATGCCATCAGGCCAAGCCCGGCATCCTCGGCGGCCGGGAACAGTTCGGCCTCGGCCGTCCTGTCCAGGAAGGAATACTCCGCCTGCACTGCCACCAGCGGGACGGTGCTGATGGCCGCGGCCTTCGCCGCCTGCCACCCCGTGAAATTCGAGATGCCGGCATAGCGCGCACGGCCCGTGCGGACGGCAAACTCAAGCGCAGCCAAGGTTTCATCCAGGGGAACATTGCCGTCCCACGCCTCGACGAACCACAGGTCGATATAGTCGGTGCCCAGCCTGGCCAGGCTGGCGTCGAGACCGGTGAGCATCGCATTCCGGGACGTGTCCACCGCGCGGCGGCCATCCGGCGTCGTCATTCCCGCTTTGGTGGAGATGGACACCTCCGTCCGCGACACCACGTCGCCCAGCAGCGAACCAAGGACCGCCTCCGAGCCGCCGCCCGCATACGAGGCCGAGGTGTCGATGTGCCTGCCGCCTGCGTCAAGGAAGGTGCGCAGCAATTCGGATGCGTCCTGCTCGTCGGTTTCCTTACCCCACGACAGGGTGCCCAGGGAGAGGGCTGAAACTCGCAATCCACTGTTGCCGACGTAACGCTGCTGCATAGCAGCAAGCTTACGGGCAGAACCACCGGTGCCATGCCGTAGGGTCTTAGCGTGAACTGGTTTGAAGCGGCCCTGCTGGGCCTAGTGCAGGGACTGACCGAATTTCTACCTATTTCATCGAGTGCGCACCTGCGGATCGTGGGGGAGTTCCTCCCCAATGCGGAAGACCCGGGGGCGGCTTTTACGGCCATCACCCAGCTGGGGACCGAGACCGCCGTGCTGATCTATTTCTGGCGGGACATTGTCAGGATCATCAAGGCGTGGGCGGGCTCGTTCACCGGCAAGGTTCCCCGGCACGATCCCGACGCCCGGATGGGGTGGCTGGTGATCCTGGGCAGCCTGCCCATCATCGTCCTGGGGCTGCTCTTCCAGGACCAGATCGAGTCCGTGCTGCGCAGTATGTGGATCGTGGCCACCATGCTGATCGTATTTGGCCTCATCCTGGCCGTAGCGGACGCGGTGGGGGCCCAGAAGCGGGACCTCGCCCACCTCACCTACAAGCACGGTATCCTGTACGGCCTGGCCCAGGCGCTGGCCCTGATCCCCGGCGTTTCCCGGTCCGGGGGCACCATCACCGCCGGCCTGCTCATGGGCTATACCCGCGAAGCCGCCGCGCGGTACTCGTTCCTGCTGGCCATCCCCGCGGTGTTCGGCAGCGGGCTGTACCAGCTGTTCAAGGTGGTCACCAAGGAAGGCATCTCCGGCCCGTTCGGGCTGCCTGAAACGGCACTGGCCACCGTCATCGCCCTGGTGGTGGGCTACGTCATTATCGGCTGGTTCCTGAAGTTCGTGTCCACGCGCAGCTACCGGCTGTTCGTCTGGTACCGGATCTTCCTGGGACTTGCCCTCTACCTCCTGCTTGGTTTCGGTGTCATCAACGCCTAGGGCTAGGCTTGGCTTGTGAAATCCTGGACTTCCCGCCCCGTCCCCGCCCTGCCCGGAAACATGCCCGCCGTCCGGCTCTTCGACACTGCGGCAGGCCGCGAAGTGGCACTGGAGCGGGAGGCCAGGCCGTCCATGTACGTCTGCGGCATCACTCCCTACGACGCAACGCACATGGGCCATGCGGCAAGCTACGTCGCCTTCGACCTGCTGAACCGGGTCTGGCGCGATGCCGGCAGTGAGGTCTCCTACGTCCAGAACGTCACGGACGTGGACGACCCCCTGCTTGAACGCGCCACGGCCACCGGCGTCGACTGGCGCGACCTTGCGGCGGAGCAGGTGCAGCTCTTCCAGACAGACATGGAGGCCCTGAACGTCCTGGCCCCGGACCATTACGTCGGCGCAGTGGAATCGATCGGCCTCATCGTTCCCGAAGTCGAGCGCCTGGTCAGCATGGGGTTGGCCTACCAGGTGACCGGTACCAACGGTGAACCTGACGGCGACGTCTATTACGACGTCGAGGCGGCAGGCAAGCAGTCAACCGCCCCTGACGCCTGGTCCCTGGGCTGCATTTCCCACCTTGGCGAAAGCACCATGCTGGAGCTTTTTGCCGAACGCGGAGGCGATCCCGGCCGGGCGGGAAAGCGGCAGGCACTGGACCCCCTCCTCTGGCGGGTTGAGCGGCCGGGAGAGCCCAGCTGGCCCGGCGGCAGCCTTGGCGCAGGCCGTCCCGGCTGGCACATCGAATGCACCGTCATCGCCCAGAAGTACCTGCCGTCTCCCTTCACCGTGCAGGGCGGCGGGTCCGACCTGATCTTCCCCCATCATGAGATGGGCGCCGGCCACGCCTACTCGTTGGCCGGGGTCCCGCTCGCCCGGCACTACGCCCACGCAGGCATGGTGGGGCTGGACGGCGAAAAGATGAGCAAGTCCAAAGGCAATCTGGTGCTGGTTTCCAGGCTCCGCGCCGCGGGGGAGGACCCGGCGGCGATCCGCCTGGCCATCCTGGCCCACCACTACCGCTCCGACTGGTCCTGGACCGATGAAGGGTTCGCAGCTGCCAAGGCGGACCTGGCAGCCTGGCGGAAGGCCCTCGACCACGCGCCGGAAGGTTCCGGCGCGGCGCTGCTGGCCGACATGCGGGAAGCCCTGGCCGCCGACCTCAACGCACCGGCGGCAGTGGCCGCGGTGTCCCGGTGGGCACGGACCGCGAACGACGGCGGTGCTGCCGCCAGCGCTGCTGACCGCGCCCTGGTCCAGGACGCGGTGGACGCCCTCCTGGGCATCAGGCTCTAACTTCCGCGCAAGGCTCTGCCTTCGCACGGCGGCAAAGGGAGGGCCCTGGCCAGGATTGCTGAACTGCTCCCGCCCAGGGCCCTTCCCTTTGGCTCACCCGAAACGGGCCAGCTCGTCAAGCCCGGAAAACCAAGCCAGCCAGCCAGCCAAGGTCAGGGCTTGTCCTGGCCGCGCCGCTTCAGGTAACGCTCGAATTCGCGGGCAATGGATTCGCCACTGGCCTCGGGCAGGTCGGCGGTGTCCTTGGCTTCCTCCAACTGCCGCACATACGCTGCAATCTCCGGGTCCTCGGTGGCCAGTTCGTCCACACCACGCTCCCAAGCGTCGGCTTCCTCGGCCAGTTCGTGGGTGTCCAGGGGAACCTGGAGCAATTCCTCGATGCGGTGCAGGAGGGCCAGCTGGGCTTTGGGCGAGGGAGCCTGCGCCACGTAATGCGGGACGGCAGCCCAGAGCGACACCGTCGGGAGACCCGCCAGCAGGGCCACCTCGGACAGGACGCCCACGATGCCCACGGGGCCCTCGTACTGTGATGCTTCCAGGTTCATCCGCTCCCGGAGCGGACCGTCGTCGGATGATGTGCTCACCGGGATCGGGCGGCTGTGCGGGACATCGGCGAGCAGTGCGCCCACCAGGATCACATAATCCACGTTAAGGGCCTCGGCGTGGGCCAGCAGCTCCGCGGTGTAGGCGCGCCATTTATAGGATGGCTCGGTCCCCTGGACGAAGATGACATCCACGTTGGAGTTGGGTGCACTGGCCTTATAGATCCGGGTGGACGGCCACTTGATCTTCCGCTCACCGGCAGCGTTCCTGCGCACCGTGGGGCGGGTGAACTGGAAGTCGTAGTACTCATCGGCATCGATGGACGCCACTTTCTTCCCGCCCCACAGCTTGTTCAGGTAACGCAGGGAATCACTCGCCGCCTCTCCGGCGTCGTTCCACCCCTCAAACGCGGCAAGCATGACAGTTACGCGCCGGCCGTCAGCCACCGGCTGCAGGAACCGTTCCCGCTCGGGTCCGGCACCCTGTGCGGCGGTGTCTCCCTCGAAGCTATTCATTTCTTCACCCTACGTCCAAGGTGCACGCCCGCGCATGGAATGAAGCGCCGCAAATCGAGTCCACGCGGTACAAACGGGACCCGCCGCGGGCCTAATTCGCCAAGGGCGTAGCCCCCAGCCGCCGTCCAGCCAGGCCCCGTAGACTGGCAGCATGCGATCTCCTGCCGTTGGTTCCCCACTCAAAGCCGTCCTTTGGGACATGGACGGGACCATCGTGGACACCGAGCCTTACTGGATTGCCGCCGAACGCGCGCTCGTGGAGGCCCATGGCGGAACGTGGAGCCACGACCAGGCCATGCAGCTGGTGGGACAGTCACTGACGTTCTCCGCGGGACTGCTGCAGCAGGCCGGCGTCGAGCTGGACATCCGCGAAATCATCGATTCCCTGACGGCCCGGGTGATCAGCAGCGTCCAGCAGCAGGTGCCCTGGCGGCCGGGAGCACGGGAACTGCTGGAAGAGCTGCATCAGGCGGGCGTACGCTGCGCCCTTGTCACCATGTCCGAGGGGCCCTTGGCCCGGGAAGTAGTGGCCAGCCTTCCGCGGCCATACTTCGAGGTGCTGGTGACCGGCGACACCGTGAGCCAAGGCAAACCGCACCCGGAGGCCTATCTGACCGCTGTGGAGCTGCTGCAGGAGAACGATCCCGAACTCGCCGTCCACCACTGCGTGGCCCTCGAGGACTCCGTGCCCGGTGTGGCTGCAGCCGTCGCCTCCGGCGTTGCCACCGTGGCAGTCCCGCATATCGTGCCGCTGCCCGACGACGGCAGCTATGCATTGTGGGACTCGCTGGCCGGCCGCGGCCTGGCCGAACTGGAAGCCCTCCTCGCAGGCAGCGATCCGTCGGACACCTCAGCGGCGCCCTGGGGTGGTCCCCGTGGCTGAGCCCGGCAGTTCCGGGGGGACGGAAAGCCAAACCCCTGCCCGCCGCGAAGGGATCCCGCTGGGACGCATCGCCGGCGTGCCTATCGTGCTTGCATACTCATGGTTCGTCATTGCTGCCTTTACCGTGATCGCCTACGGCCCGGTGCTCGCCAGAAACAATCCGATGCTGGGTGTGAGCGCCTACCTGGTGGCCTTCGCCTACGCCGTCCTGCTCTTGATTTCCGTGCTTGTCCATGAGCTTGCCCACGCACTGACTGCCAAAATCTACGGTTGGCCCTCCCAGAAGATCGTCCTCAACCTCTGGGGCGGCCACACCCAGTTCGAAAGTTTCACCGCTTCCCCCGGACGGTCCGTACTGGTCGCTTTGGCCGGCCCGGCAGCAAACTTCGTCCTTGCCGGCGGAGCCTGGCTGGTGCTCGGCACCGACAGCCTTGGCAGCGTGGCGGACATCCTGACCAACATCTTCATGTGGGCCAACTTCCTCATCGGCGTCTTCAACGTCCTGCCCGGACTGCCGCTGGATGGCGGCCGCCTGGTCGAGTCCATCGTCTGGAAGGCCACCGGCAGCCAGGCGAAGGGAACGGTGGCCGCGGGCTGGGGCGGGCGGATCATCGTGCTCGCCATCGCCTACTGGTTCCTGCTGCGTCCTTTCCTCGCAGGCGAAAGCCCGGATTTCAGCCTGCTGATGATCACCATCCTGGTTGGCGGATTCCTCTGGATGGGCGCATCCGCGTCCATCCAGCAAGGCACGCTGCGGGGGCGGCTCCCGCTGGTAAGCGCCGCAGCATTGGCGGCGCCGGCTGCCGGGCTCCCCGCAACCGGCAGCGTCCGCGATGCCCTGCTGCTCGGAGCGGACGGCGCAAAGGCCGTGGTGGTCTGCGGGCCCGACGGCCGGCCGCAGGGGGTGGTCGACCCCGGTGCCCTCGCTTCGGTTCCCGCCGCCGCGGCGGAAACCACTCCGGTCACGGCCATCTCCTTCCCCCTGGCCGCCGGCGCCTACGTTCCCGAATGGTCCAAGGGGCAGGAGCTGATCAAGTTCCTTTCCCAGCTTGAGGGACGCCACTACGCCGTGGTGGACCACAACGGAGCCGTCACCGGCCTGCTGACCCAGGAGGCGGTTCTGGCGGCCATCACCGGCAAGCGCCAGCGCAACGATAGGTACCCCCAGGGCCAGAACCGGTAGAGTTACCTGCCGGTCGTGCATTGCCGTCGCCAAGCCACCAGGTCCCTTGCGGCCCGGGCGGCGGCGGCACAACAGGTTTACAGGAGCGAGGAAGAATCATGAGCAGCGAAACTGCCGTCAACGACGCCCAGGGAGCAGCGCAAGCCGGTGCTGCCGCCAGCGCCTCGCAGCCGGTGGGAGCTGCCCGTCGGCGCGGCCCCTTCCGCGAAGGTGAGCGGGTCCAGCTGACGGACGAACGCGGCCGGATGAACACCATCACCCTGGAACGCGGCGGCGCCTTCCATACCCACCGCGGTTTCCTCAACCATGACGAGATCATCGGCAAGGTGGATGGCTCCGTGGTGGTGAACAACGTGGGCCAGCAGTACCAGACCCTGCGGCCCCTGCTGTCCGACTTCGTGCTCTCGATGCCGCGCGGCGCCGCCGTCGTCTATCCCAAGGACGCCGGCCAGATTGTCACCATGGCGGACATCTTCCCCGGCGCCCGCGTCGTGGAGGCCGGCGTCGGCTCAGGCGCGCTCTCCATTTCCCTGCTCCGCGCCGTGGGCGACAACGGCTACCTGCATTCCTTTGAACGGCGCGAGGAATTCGCCGACATTGCACGTGGAAACGTCGAAACCATCTTCGGTGGTCCGCACCCCGCATGGCAGATCTCCCTGGGTGATTTCCAGGAAGAAGTGGTCAAGGCTGAGGAACCGGGTTCCGTGGACCGGGTGGTCCTGGACATGCTGGCACCGTGGGAGTGCCTGGACGCCGTCGCCACCGTCCTGGCCCCCGGCGGGGTCTGGATCAACTACGTCGCAACGGTCACCCAACTTTCACGCACGGCCGAGGCGATCCGGGCAGACGGCCGCTTCACCGAACCGGACGCCTGGGAATCCCTGGTCCGCGGCTGGCACCTGGAAGGACTCGCCGTCCGGCCCGACCACCGCATGGTCGCCCACACTGGTTTCCTGCTGGTAACGCGCAGGCTCGCCGACGGCGTCACCGGAATTTCGGTAAAACGCCGGCCGTCCAAGACCGAATTCAATGAAGAAGACGTCAACGCCTGGACACCCGGTGCGGTAGGGGAGCGGGCCGTGTCTGACAAGAAACTCCGTCGGGCCGCCCGCGATGCCATTGCAGGTACCAACGTCGTGGACACTCCCGAGGTTACGAACTAGTCCACATTTCGGGAGTCTCCATCCCTACCCGGCATCTTGGGACTAATGTCTTAAGAGAAGCGCAGGAAGGGGCTGATACATCATGGAGACACCAAACCAGGACTCCGGACGTACACCGGCAGAGCAGTCTGCCGCCAACGACCTCTCGGTTGCTGACCGCCAGGTCAACATCCTTCGGGACAAGCTCAGGCACATCGACCGCCAGTTGGCAGCGGCAACGCAGAACAACACCAAGCTGGTCAGCATGCTGGAGACGGCGAAGGCGGAGATCCTCCGGCTGAAGAACGCCCTGGACCAGGAAGGACAGCCGCCCTACAGCTTCGGCACCATCCTCCAAATCAACCCGAAACGGCAGCCGGCCCCCGGCAGCAGCGGCCAGGCTGCCACCGAGGAATCGGTGGACATCTTCAACGCAGGGCGCAAGATGCGCGTGGGCGTCAGCCCGCTCGTAAACATCAACCAGCTGGCCGTGGGCCAGGAGGTGCTGCTGAACGAGGCACTCCTGATCGTGGCCGGCCTCGGGTACGAGCGCGCGGGCGAACTGGCCACCCTGAAGGAGATGCTGGGACGCGACCGTGCACTGGTGGTGGGCCGGGCGGACGAAGAACGCGTTGTCCGGCTTTCCGGCGCCCTCCTGTCCGAGAAGCTCCGCGTGGGCGATGCGCTTTCGGTGGATTCACGGACCGGCTATGCCCTGGAAAAAGTCCCCCGCTCCGAGGTCGAAAACCTCGTCCTGGAAGAAGTCCCGGACATCACCTACGAGGACATCGGCGGCCTGGGCCCGCAGATCGAGCAGATCCGCGACGCCGTCGAACTGCCGTTCCTGCACCCGGACCTCTACCGTGAGCACGGCCTGAAGGCTCCGAAGGGCATCCTGCTGTACGGCCCTCCAGGCTGTGGAAAGACGCTGATTGCCAAGGCTGTTGCCAATTCACTTGCGGCCCGCGCCGCCGAACGGTCCGGAAACGTGGACCTGAAGAGCTACTTCCTCAACATCAAGGGCCCTGAGCTGCTGGACAAGTATGTCGGTGAAACGGAGCGGCACATCCGCCTGATCTTCTCCCGCGCCAGGGAAAAGGCATCAGACGGCAGCCCCGTGGTGGTGTTCTTCGACGAGATGGATTCACTGTTCCGCACCCGCGGCACGGGCATTTCCTCCGACGTCGAAACAACCATCGTGCCCCAGCTCCTCAGCGAGATCGACGGCGTGGAACGGCTCGACAACGTCATCGTGATCGGTGCATCCAACCGCGAGGACATGATTGATCCCGCGATCCTCCGGCCCGGCCGGCTGGACGTCAAGGTCAAGATCCAGCGCCCCGATGCCGAAGCCGCGGCGGACATCTTCAACAAATACATCACGCCGGACCTGCCGTTCCATGAGTCGGACCTTGCCGAACACAACGGGGACGTCCAGGCCACCGTGGATGCCATGGTCCAGCGCACCGTTGAAGCCATGTACTCCACGGACAAGTCCAACGAGTTCCTCGAGGTCACGTATGCCAACGGTGACACCGAGATGCTCTACTTCAAGGACTTCAACTCCGGCGCCGTGGTGCAGAACGTTGTGGACCGGGCCAAGAAGTATGCCATCAAGGACCTGCTGACCACCCATCAGAAAGGGCTCCGGATCGAGCACCTGCTGCGCGCCGTGGTGGATGAATTCCGCGAGCACGAGGATATGCCCAACACCACCAACCCGGACGATTGGGCACGCATCTCCGGCAAGAAAGGCGAACGGATCACGTACATCCGCACCATCGTCCAGGGCAAGGCCGGGCAGGAGCCAGGGAAGTCCATCGAGACGATGCCGACCACGGGACAGTATCTGTGACCGGTGCCCACGGATCCGCCGCCGGGGAATCCCTCCCCGCCGGCGGAGCCATGCGGGTCATGGGGGCGGAAACCGAATACGGCATCCACGCTCCGTCCGCACCGTCTGCCAATGCCACCATGATGAGTGCCCGGGTAGTCCAGGCCTACGCCCAGGTCACCCGGCAGCGGGCTGCGGGCGGGGCCGAGACGCGGTGGGACTATACCGACGAAGAGCCGCTGCACGATGCCCGGGGCTGGACTGTGGACCGGGGCGCGGCCCATCCATCCCAGCTCACCGACCAGCCGCCCGTCCTGGATGCGGAGGCGGTGGCCCTCGCCTACGGCCGTGAGGAGCTGGAACTGGACGGGCAGGACGAGTCGGGGACCCTCCTGATGAACATGGTCCTGGGCAACGGCGCCAGGCTGTACGTCGACCACGCCCATCCCGAGTACTCAAGTCCCGAGGTCACCAACCCCAGGGACGCGGTGGTCTGGGACGCAGCCGGCGACCTCGTAGGACTGGCGGCGCTGCGCCGGCTGGCAGCGGACCCGGCCCTCCCGCCGGTCAACCTGTACAAGAACAACACTGACAACAAGTCAGTGTCGTACGGTTCGCACGAAAACTACCTCATGCCGCGGTCCGTGCCTTTCGGTGACATCGTGCGCGGCCTGACGCCGTTCTTCGTCACCCGGCAGGTCATCTGCGGGGCCGGCCGGCTGGGACTGGGGCAGGACAGTTCCGTACCCGGCTTCCAGGTCAGCCAGCGCGCCGACTTCTTCGAAGCCGAGGTGGGCCTGGAAACCACCATCCGCAGGCCCATCATCAACACCCGGGACGAACCCCACGCCACGGCCGACAAGTACCGGCGGCTGCACGTGATCATCGGGGACGCGAACCTCAGCCAGGTCTCCAATTACCTTAAGTTCGGCACCACCGCCATGGTCCTCAGCCTCATCGAGGCGGGCCTGGCACCCAAGGTGGAGGTCTACGAGCCCGTTGCGGCGCTCAAGACCGTCAGCCACGACACCTCGCTGACGGCGAGGCTGCGGCTGCTGGACGGCAGGCGCGTCACAGCCCTCGATCTTCAATGGATGTACCACGAGGCCGCCGCCAAGCTGGCCCAGGACACCGGTGTGGGCGACACGGTGGACGGCGATGGGCACACCCACGAAGTTCTGGAGCGGTGGGCTACGGTGCTCACTCAACTGGACAGTGACCGGGCAGCGGCGGCCACCTCCGTGGAGTGGCTGGCCAAACTCTCGCTGCTGGACGGTTACCGCCAGCGGGACGGCCTGGAGTGGAACGATGCCCGGCTGGGCCTGGTGGATCTCCAGTGGGCCGATATCAGGCCGGAAAAGGGCCTCTACTACCGGCTGCTGTCCAGGAACCGGATGCAGCGGATCGTGGACGACGCAGCCATCGCCGCCGCCGTCGCGGAACCTCCGGCCGATACCCGGGCCTTCTTCCGCGGGAAGTGCATCAGCAGCTTCGGCAAGGATGTGGTGGGAGCAAGCTGGGACTCGGTCATCTTCGATGTCCCCGGGTACGGGCGGCTGCAGCGCGTACCTACCCGGGAACCATTGAGGGGAACCAAAGCCCTGACCGGAGCGTTGTTCGAGCGCTACCGGGAAGCCGGGCCGTTCCTTGGTGAACTGCTGGGACACAACAGCACTCCGCCTGCGGCATAAACCGCGCCGGAACGCCCGTACCGTGGCAGGATGGGCATATCGGAGGATCCGCCGGATTCACCGGACGAAGAAGGAGGGAAACCAATGGCAGGCCAGGAGCAGCAGCAGCCGCAGTCACGTGACAGCCAGGTCGACGAAGACATTCCCGAGGCACCCCCGGCACCGCCCGAGGCCAAGGCATCGGCGTCCACCGAGGGCGTTGACGACCTGCTCGACGAGATAGACGGCGTCCTGGAATCCAACGCCGAGGAGTTTGTCCGGGCGTTCGTCCAAAAGGGCGGCCAGTAACCCGGAGCCGGAAGGTGGCGGAAGCCGCGGACGGCAGGGATCTGTACCAACGTTGAAGTACCACGTTCAAGGAGTGATGAGTGCAGGAATCAACCGCCAACCAGGTAGCCGCCAACGCCACCTCGTCCTTTACGGAGCACCTGCAACGGGACCGGCCGGAGTTACTGCCGTTCAACCGGTCCCTTCAGGGTGGCGCGTCGGCGGCTGCCCCGCTGCAGGTTCCCCATGCCACCACTATCGTGGCGATGAGCTACGGCGGCGGCGTCCTGATGGCGGGGGACCGGCGGGCCACGATGGGCAACGTCATTGCCAGCAGGCATATTGAGAAGGTCTTTCCTGCAGACCATTTCTCGGTCCTTGGCATCGCCGGGACAGCCGGCATCGCGATTGACCTGACGCGGCTCTTCCAGGTTGAACTCGAGCACTATGAAAAAATCGAAGGCACCCAGCTGAGCCTCGAGGGCAAGGCCAACCGGTTGGGGGCCATGATCAGGGGCAACCTCCCGCTGGCCCTCCAGGGGCTCGCGGTGGTGCCCCTCTTTGCCGGCTTCGACACCAGCGCCGGTGTTGGGCGGCTGTTTTCCTACGATGTCACCGGAGGCCGGTACGAGGAACACGAACACCACACGGTGGGTTCGGGCTCGGTCTTCGCACGGGGCGCCCTGAAGAAGCTGTGGCGGCCCAACCTCAGTGCAGCGGAAGCCCTGTCGGTTGCCGTCGAATCCCTGTACGACGCTGCCGACGACGATTCCGCCACGGGCGGACCCGATACGGTCCGGCAGCTGTGGCCGGTGGTCTACACCGTGGACAGGACGGGAGCCCGCCGGGTTCCCGAAGCCGAACTCGCCGACGCCTCGCGCGCCGTCATTGAGTCACGCACCATCGCCGGACGGGAGGCCTGAGATGACCCAGCAGTTTTATGTGTCGCCCGAACAGCTGATGAAGGACCGCGCGGATTTCGCGCGGAAAGGCATCGCCCGGGGCCGCTCGGTGGTCGTCATCAGCTGTGCGGACGGCATCGCACTCGTCGCCGAGAACCCGTCCCCGTCGCTGCACAAGATCGGCGAGATCTACGACAAGATCGCGTTCGCCGCCGTAGGCAAATACAACGAATTCGAAAGCCTACGGCAGGCCGGGGTCCGCTATGCAGATGTCCGCGGATACTCCTATGACCGCGAGGACGTTACCGCGCGGGGACTGGCGAGCGTCTACGCCCAGAGCCTCGGCGCCGTCTTCACCGCCGAGCAGAAGCCTTTCGAGGTGGAGCTTGCCGTGGCCGAGGTGGGTCCCACGCAGGCCGAAGACCACCTTTACCGGCTGACTTTCGACGGCTCGATTGCCGACGAACACAGTTTTGTCGTGATGGGCGGCCAGGCCGACCGGGTCTCGTCGGCCATTGACGCCGGCTGGCAGGCGTCGCTGGGTTTTGCGGACGCCGTGCGGCTCGCGCTGAAAGGCCTCACACCCGCCCAGGAGGGTGAACAAACGGCGGCACCGTTGCCGCCCGGCGCACTCGAAGTGGCCGTCCTGGACCGGCTCTCCGAAAGCTCCCGCGGCTCCCGGCGCGCCTTCCGCAGGCTCAACGACGCGGATATCACAGCACTGCTGGCCTAGGAGGATCAGATGGACAAGAGAATCTTCGGCATCGAGACCGAGTTCGGGATTTCCTATTCGAGCCCCGACTCCAGGCCCCTTGCCCCGGAGGAGGTGGCGCGGTACCTGTTCCGCAAGGTGGTCAGCTGGGGGCGCTCTTCCAATGTCTTCCTGACCAACGGCTCACGGCTGTACCTCGACGTCGGATCCCACCCCGAATACGCCACCGCGGAATGTGACGACCTTGCCCAGCTCATCGCCCACGACCGTGCCGGCGAGCTCATCCTGGACGACCTCGTGGACGAGGCCCAGGCACGGCTGGCAGCAGAAGGGTTCAACGGGACCGTCTACCTGTTCAAGAACAACACCGACTCCGCGGGCAACTCCTACGGCAGCCACGAGAATTACCTGATTCCCCGGCGCGGGGAGTTTTCACGGCTGGCCGAAATCCTGATTCCGTTCCTGGTCACCCGCCAGCTCATTGCGGGCGCCGGGAAGATCCTGAAGACGCCGCACGGGGCCACGTATGCCTTCTCCCAGCGCGCCGACCACATCTGGGAGGGCGTCTCATCCGCCACCACCCGTTCCCGGCCGATCATCAATACCAGGGACGAGCCCCACGCGGACGCCGAGTTCTACCGGCGGCTGCATGTCATTGTCGGGGACTCGAATATGTCTGAAGCGACGGCGCTGATGAAGATCGGCACCGTGGACCTTGTCCTCAGGATGATCGAGGCGGGGGTGATCATGCGTGACATGAGGATGGAGAATCCCATCCGCAGCATCAGGGAAATTTCGCATGACCTCAGCGGGCGCGCCCTGGTCCGTCTGGCCAACGGCCGCCAGCTGACCGCACTGGAGATCCAGCAGGAGTACCTGACCAAGGTCACTGCCTTCGTCAAGGAGCACGGCGCGCACAATCCCCACGTTCCGGCCATCCTTGACCTGTGGGAGCGGACCCTCCATGCCATCGAGTCAGGAGACACCCGGGGCATCGACACCGAAATCGACTGGGCCATCAAGAAGAAGTTGATGGACAACTACCGCGAACGCCACGGCCTCGGCCTGGATGCGCCGCGGATCGCGCAGCTCGATCTCACGTACCACGACATCTCCCGCAGCCGGGGCCTCTACTACCTGCTGCAGTCCCGCGGTGCGGTGCGCCGGATCGTTGACGATACCGTCATCAAGGGCGCGGTGGACGCCCCGCCGCAAACTACCCGGGCAAAACTCAGGGGCGACTTTGTCCGCCGGGCGCAGGAGCTGGGGCGTGACTACACCGTGGACTGGGTGCACCTGAAACTGAATGACCGGGCCCACCAGACGATTCTGTGCAAGGATCCGTTCCGCAGTGTCGATGACCGGGTGGATGCACTCCTGGACTCTATGGGCTGACGTCCAGCTTCAGGGTCTATTCTGGATAAGGTCCTTTTTAAAGGGACCTCTGCACGGCGTTGTCCGCTGTGACATTCAACGCCGTATCCACCCTGCCCCGACGAAAGTTTTCCTACGTGCGCCGACTACTAGCAATACTCCTTCCCGGCCTGCTGCTCCTGACCGCCTGCGGAGGTACAAGCTCCCAGCCGGAGCCCAGCAGCCAGTCTGCCGGGGAGACTGCAAAGTTCGACTCCCTCAAGCTGACCGACAACGGGGACAAGAAGGCCCCTGGCGTGGACTTCGACAAGCCGCTCACCGTTACGCAGCCCACCATCAAGGTTGTGTCCGAAGGCAGCGGCGACCGCGTCAAGGCAAACCAGGTAGCCAAGATCTCCATCCTGGCCCTGAACGGCACGGACGGGTCCCAGCTGGAGGATACGTTCGCCAACGAGCCTGAAAGCCTGGAGCTGAACGATGAGCTCAAGACCAGCAGCGCCGTCATCTACAACGCCTTTGTCGGCGCCAAGGTAGGGTCCAGCCTTGCCCTGGCCGTCCCGGGCCAGCAAAGTGCGCCCTCAGCAAGTCCCAGCCCGTCCGATGGCGCAACCCCCAGCCCGAGCGCAGCAGCCGGACCCAGCCAGCTGCTGATCATCAAGGTGCTGTCCGCTTCCGACCCCACGCCTGTCCTGGACAAGCCCCAGGGTGAGACCGTGAGCCCGCCGCCCGGCCTCCCCACCGTGACCGAAAAAGACGGCGTACCGGAAATCAACGTGGCCGGTGCGGCGGCCCCGACGGCCCTCGTATCCCAGGACCTGATCAAGGGCACCGGCGCCACCGTGAAAGAGTCCGACACGCTGACGGTCAACTACGTGGGCGTCAACCTCGACGGCGGCACCAAGTTCGATTCCAGCTTCGACCGGGGCCAGCCCGCCACCTTCCCGCTTACCGGTGTCATCAAGGGCTGGACGCAGGGCCTCGCCGGCAAGACGGTGGGCTCCCGCGTCCTGCTGGTCATCCCCAAGGACCTGGCCTACGGCGACGCCGGCCAGGGACAGGCCAAGGGAGACCTCGTCTTCGTAGTGGACATCCTCGGGGTCAAGTAGCAAGACTTACAGGGACGCCGCGTTCTTCCGCGGCACCCATCACTCACACGCATAGGAGCAAGCATGTCGTTTGGACAGCGGGAATTTGACCGCCAGAAGCCCGAGATCGACTTCCCGGAAGGTGACGTACCCACGGAACTCGTCATCACGGACCTCATTGAGGGCACCGGCCGTGAAGCCCAGGCCGGGGACACCGTCTCCACCCACTACGTGGGCGTTGCCTGGTCCACGGGTGAAGAGTTTGACGCCTCCTGGGGCCGCGGCGCGCCGCTGGACTTCCGCGTAGGCGTCGGCCAGGTCATCCAGGGCTGGGACCAGGGACTGCTCGGCATGAAGGTCGGCGGCCGCCGCCGGCTGGAGATTCCCTCCGAGCTGGCCTACGGCTCGCGCGGTGCCGGCGGGGCCATCGCCCCCAACGAGGCCCTGATCTTCGTCGTGGACCTCGTGGACGTCCGCTAACCCGGGCTTACAGTACAGCCGACAGCGCGGCAGAACGGGACATCAGAGTTCCGTACTGCCGCGCTTTCCGCTTTAAGCGGCGGGTTTAGTAACGTAACCAACGTGTCCGTATCCCGTACCGAACGACTCCTCAACCTGCTGATCGCGCTCCTCAACACCCGTTACGGCCTGCGCCGCAGCGAATTGCGCGAAAAGGTTTACCACGACACCTCCGGCAACGACGTTGCCTTCGGGCGGATGTTCGAGCGGGACAAGAATGACCTTCGGGCGATGGGCTTCGAGGTGGAAACCCTGACGGACCTGGGCTGGAGCGAGGACGATCCGGCCACCACCCGGTACCGGATCGGCAAGGAGTCCAACCGGCTCCCGGACGTCCAGCTTGGGCCGGAGGAATGGACAGTCCTCCTGCTGGCCTCCCGGCTGTGGGAGCGTGCCGCACTGGGATCCGCCGCCCAAAGCGCCCTCCGGAAGCTCCAGGCATCCGGCAAACTCGCGGACGTGGAGCTGCCCGCGGGGGTGCAGCCGCGGATAAAGCCCGCCGGCCAGGCCTTCGATGACGTCGTCACCGCCATGCACGCCCGGCACCCCGTGACTTTCACCTACCTGGCCGGCAGCACCGGCAAGGAGGAAACCCGTACCGTTGAACCCTGGGGACTGGGCAGCCGGTTCGGCCAGTGGTACCTCATGGGCTACGACCGCGGCCGGCAGGCGGCGAGGCATTTCCGCCTTTCCCGCTTCACCAGCGCCGTCACCACGCTCGCCCGGGAACACTATGAGCCGCCGGCCAACTTCAGCATCCGGTCCGAGCTTGAACGGCTGCCTGAACTGCCGCTCCGCACCGCCGTCGTGGACGTCCCCACCGGCCGCCTGCTGGCGCTGCGGGCACGCGCCGTGGAAGCTCCCGGCCAGCCGGCCCCGGGCAACCCGCCCGTGGGCCACGACCGGCTGGCGCTTGAATACCGCGATCCCGAAGTGTTCGCCGAAGAGCTGGCGTCCTACGGCCCCGACGCGCTGGTTGTGGAACCCGGAGACCTGCGCCAGGCCGTGCGCCGCCGCCTGCAGGCCGCCCTCGACTTCAGCGCCGCGCCCCGGCCCTCCTACGCCTTCCCCGGCCCTGCCCCGGCCCGGGCGGTGCGCAAGGGCACCTCTGAGGATCAGCTCAAGCGCATGCTGCAGCTGGTGCCGTTCCTGGTCCACAACCAGGGCCTGCACATCCAGGACGTCGCTGACCACTTCGGCGTCACCCGGGAGGAGTTGGAAGCCGACCTCCGGATCCTGATCTGTTCCGGACTGCCCGAAGGCTATCCGGACGACCTGCTGGACATCCAGTGGGAGGACGGCCACGTCTTCATCACCCAGGACCTCGACCTGAAGAAGCCGGTCCGGTTCACCGTGGCGGAAGCGTGTGCCCTGCTGACCGGGCTGGAGACACTGAACGGCCTGCCCGACCTGCCCGGCGGCGGTGCGCTGGAATCGGTCACCCTGAAGCTCCTGGCCGCAGCCGGGGAGGAAGGACTGCGGGCCGCCTCCATTGCCGGGCCGCAGGTTGCCCCCGCGGACGCCGCCACCCATGCCACCGTCCGCCGCGCCATCGAGTCCGGGTCCCAGCTCCACCTGACCTATCTCTCACCCCAGCGGGACGCCGTCACCGAACGCGACGTGGACCCGCTGCGGCTCTACTCCCTGGACAACACCTGGTATTTCGAAGCCTGGTGCCACCTGGTGGACGGGCTTCGGAACTTCCGGCTGGACAGGGTCCGGGAGGTGCATCCCAACGGTGCCCCCGCCGGCAGGCATGCTGCGCCCCGGGACGGGGTTCCGGCCAAGCTTTTCACGGCCAACGACGACGACACCGTGGTCACCATCCAGCTCACCCGGCAGGGCAGGGGGCTGGCGGAGGACTATTACGCGGCACGCACCGCGGAACTTCCCGACGGCGGACTGGTTGCCGAGGTCCGCTTCGGCAATACTGCGTGGCTGCCGATGTTCGTGGCACAGCATGGCGGTTCGGCCCGGATCCTGGCCCCTGCCGGTCTGGCCGACGCCGCACGCGAGTGGCTGGCGGCAGCGCTGGCAAGATACGGCGGATAGACTTCTCAGCATGCCTTGGTGGTCCTGGATTCTCATATGGCTGGCGCTGGTCGCCGTGTCCCTGCTGTTCTATGTCCTGCTGGGCATCCGTCTCTTCCGCCAGTTCATGGCAACCGTGAAGGACCTCACCGCGGCCGGGGAAAAACTGGGGCACCTCCAGCCGGCTGAAGCACCGGCCGAAAGTGCCGATCCCGGCCGGCCGGGACCCGGGTCCGCTGTTTTTGCCTCGCCCGCTGTGATGCGACATGATTACGAGGCATCCAAATCGGCCCGGCGCGAAGAACGGCGCCGCCGGCGAGTGCAGCGCAAGAAAGACCGGGGCCAGCCGCAGGCGCTCGGAGATCTCGACTTCACATAGAAGTAGGATGTAGTTAGAGGAAAGGATTTCCCGTGGGAAGACTCTTTGATGGCCCCTGGCCGATCGTAATCATCATCGTTGTTGCATTGCTTCTGTTCGCCGCGCCCAAACTTCCGGCCATGGCCCGCAGCCTCGGCCAGTCCATGCGGATCATCAGGTCCGAGGTCAAGGAAATGAAGAACGACGGCAAGACCGACTCCACCGAAGCCAACGGCCCCGTGGAGGGCACCATCGTGAACCACCCCAAGGCGAAGCCCGGTGAGCCGACTGACGGCACTGACGTTCCGCCGTCGACCCGCGCCTGACCTCCCGTGGCACTGTCGCGGGCCCGTAAAGCCAACCCCGAGGGGCGCATGTCCCTCTGGGAGCACCTCAAGGAGCTGAAGAACCGGCTGATCAAGTCGGCCATCGGCGTCGTCATCGGCGGCATTGGGGGCTGGATTCTTTACGATCCGCTGCTGAAGGCCCTGGCCGAACCGGTCAACCGCATCTCGGAGGAGACCGGGGGCCTTGCTGCCATCAACTTCGGGACCATTGCGTCGCCGTTCGATTTCAAGCTCCAGATGTCCCTGCTCATCGGGGCCGTCATTTCCAGTCCCATCTGGATTTACCAACTCTGGGCCTTCATCACCCCAGGGCTGACCTCGAAGGAACGGCGCTACACCCTCGGCTACATGGCCGCCGCCATACCACTGTTCCTTGCCGGCATCTGGGTCGGCTGGCTTGTCGTCCCGCAGGTGGTCCATGCGCTGACCCAGTTCACCCCTGCCGGCTCCTCCAGCGTGATTGATGCACGGACCTACATCGAGTTCGTCACCCGGATGGTGCTGATGCTGGGCCTGGCCTTCCTGGTCCCTGTGGTGTTGGTGGGCGTCAACATGGCCGGCATCGTATCCGGGCGCACCATACTGAAGGCCTGGCGCATCACCGTCTTCCTGGTGTTCGTCCTGGCGGCCATCGCCGCTCCGGGCGCGGACGCCATCTCCATGTTCATGCTCGCCGGTCCGCTGCTGGCGCTCTTCTTCGCCGCCATCGGCATCTGCATCATGAACGACAAACGCCGTGAACGGCGGCAGGCCAAGCAGGTCGAAGAGACCGAGGCCACAGCGGACATTGGCACCCCCGGGAGTGAACTCAAGAAGCTCTAGGCTTGCCGTTAGGCTTGGAGTATGTCCTCCACCACCGGCCCATTCTCCACGGGACCCGTCGATCCTGAAGAACTGTCGCCCGCTGAACGCTACCGTGCCAGCGCCGAACGCAGGGCCGAGGCCGCAACGTACCTGGGAGCGTTCACCCGGACCCTGGATTTCGAGCTGGATGACTTCCAGCGGCAAGCCTGCCGCTCCCTCCAGGAGGGCAGGGGAGTCCTGGTGGCCGCCCCCACCGGCGCCGGCAAAACGATCGTGGGGGAGTTCGCCATCTACCTCGCGCTGCAGCGGGGCTTGAAGGCCTTCTACACCACCCCTATCAAGGCCCTCAGCAACCAGAAATACAGCGAGCTCACCGCAAAATACGGTGCCGACAACGTGGGCCTCCTGACTGGTGACACCAGCATCAACGGTGACGCGCAGGTGGTGGTGATGACCACCGAAGTCCTGCGGAACATGCTCTACGCGGATTCCGCCACCCTGGACGACCTTGGATACGTGGTCATGGACGAAGTCCACTACCTCGCCGACCGGTTCCGCGGCGCAGTCTGGGAAGAAGTCATCATCCACCTGCCGAGCGAGGTGCAGGTGGCATCGCTGAGTGCAACCGTCTCCAACGCCGAGGAATTCGGCGCCTGGCTGGACACCGTCCGCGGGGACACCGACATCATCGTCTCCGAGCACCGCCCCGTGCCGCTGTGGCAGCACGTCATGGTGGGCTGGCAGATCATGGACCTGTTCGCCGGGGAAACCACCTTCGATGAAATCGCCCCGCCCGTTGAGGAAGACGGGCAAACGGACACGCCCGGCACGTCACGCGAACGTGCCAAGGGCCGCGGGTTCGACGTCAACCCGGACCTCCTCACGGTGGCCCGCAGCGAAAGCCAGCAGAGCTTCCGCAGCCGTCCCGGACCGGGAGGACGCGGCCGGCGGGGGAACGGCCGTCCCGGCCGCGGCGGCGAGCCAGGGGGAGTGCGGCCGGCCAGCCGCCCCCAGGTCATTGCCAGTCTGGACAGGATGGACCTGCTGCCTGCCATCACCTTCATCTTTTCCCGGGCGGGGTGCGAGGCAGCAGTAGCGCAGTGCGTCAGCTCCGGCCTGTGGCTGACCACCGAAAAAGAGCAGCGGATCATCGCCCAGCGCGTCGACGAGGCCGCAATGGACATTCCGCCGGACGACCTCGACGTCCTGGGTTTCTGGACCTGGCGGGACGGGCTCCTCCGGGGTTTCGCCGCCCACCACGCGGGAATGCTGCCCACCTTCAAGGAGGTGGTGGAAAAGCTTTTCGCCGACGGACTGGTCAAAGCTGTCTTCGCCACCGAGACGCTCGCCCTGGGCGTCAATATGCCGGCACGCTCCGTGGTGCTCGAGAAGCTCGACAAGTTCAACGGCGAAGCCCACGTCGACATCACCGCCGGCGAGTACACCCAGCTGACCGGACGGGCCGGGCGCAGGGGCATCGACGTCGAGGGCCATGCCGTGGTGCTTTGGCAGCCCGGGACTGACCCGACGGCGGTGGCCGGCCTGGCATCGCGCCGCACCTATCCGCTGAACTCGAGTTTCCGGCCCACCTACAACATGAGCATCAACCTGCTGGCGCAGTTTGGACGGGCCCGGGCCCGCGAAATCCTTGAGTCCTCCTTCGCCCAGTTCCAGGCTGACCGTTCCGTGGTGGGCCTGGCCAGGCAGGTACGAAGCCGCGAGGAGTCGCTCGCAGGCTACGCAAAGTCCATGACCTGCCACCTGGGTGACTTCACGGAGTACGCCAGGCTGCGCAGGGAACTCTCGGATGCGGAAAACGCCACGTCCAAGGCCAAGTCCCGGGTGCGGAAATCGCTCAGCGACGACTCCCTGGCCCGCCTGCTGCCCGGGGACGTGGTCAACGTTCCCGGCGGACGTGCGCCGGGTCCCGCCGTCGTCCTCAGCTCCGACCACAGCAGCCGCGAGCCCCGGCCTGCCGTGCTCACCCTGGACAACCAGCTGCGCAGGATCGGCATAGACGACCTTGAGGGCCCGATCGCCCCGGTGACCCGGATCCGGATCCCCAAATCGTTCAACGCGAAGGTGCCCAAGTCCCGGCGCGACCTTGCCTCGTCGGCACGGAACGCCCTGCGGGAGAACCGTGCCCCGGCACCCGGCCAGAACCGCAACCACGATTTCGGCCGGGCGGCGGCGCTGCCCAACCAGGAGAAGCGGATCGCCGACCTTCGCCGTGCGCTGCGGGCCCACCCCTGCCATGGCTGCAGCGAGCGTGAAGACCACGCGCGCTGGTCGGAGCGCTGGTGGAAGCTGAGGCGGGAAACCGACGGCCTGGTCCGCCAGATCCAGGGCCGCACCAACACCATCGCCAAGACCTTCGACCGGGTCTGCGATGTCCTGTCGTCCTACGGATACCTGGAGGATGCCGGCGACGGCCGCTTGAACATCAGCCCGGACGGGCAGCGGCTCCGCCGGATCTACGGTGAAAAGGACCTGTTGATCTCCCAGTCCCTGCGGCTGGGCGCGTTCAACGACCTCGACGCAGCGGAGGTGGCAGCCCTCGCCAGTGTGCTGGTCTACCAGGCCAAGCGCGAGGACCGTGGGCTGCGGCCGCGGATGCCCAGCGTCTCCCTCGAAACCTCCGTGGATATCGTGGTCAGGGAATGGTCCGTGCTTGAGGACGTGGAAGAGGAGAACAAGCTGCCGCTGACCGGCGAGCCCGAGCTGGGACTTGTCTGGCCCCTGTACAAGTGGGCCCGCGGACGGCACCTGCAGGACGTCCTCAGCGGGACGGACCTTGCCGCCGGCGACTTCGTCCGCTGGGTCAAGCAGGTGGTGGACCTCCTGGACCAGCTCGCCAAGATTCCGGGCCTTGACCCGCGGCTGGCGCGGCTGTGTGCCGAAGCCATCAACCTTATCCGCCGCGGCGTCGTTGCCTATTCCTCCGTTCTCTAGTTCCCTCCAGTTCCGCTGCACCCGTCGGGTCGATCCCGGCGCCCCTATCCCAGGAGTCCCTCCCGCCATGCCCCTTCCTGACGCGACCACGAACCCCAAAGACACCGGCCGGCCCGTTCCGGTGCTGTACCGGAACGGATCCGTGTACACCGCGGCGGACCCGTTCGCAACGGCCATGCTGGTGGACGGCGACACCGTCGCGTGGGTTGGCTCCGAGCAGGCGGCTTCCTCCATCGCGGACAGTTCCATGGACATCATCGACCTGCGCGGGGCCTTGGTCGCGCCGGGATTCGTGGACTCGCACATGCACCTGACCGAAACCGGAATCGCCTTGGAATCGCTGCAGCTGGGGGCCGCGGGCTCGGCCCGGGAGCTGCTGGACGCGGTCGCCGCTGCCGGCGGCGACGGCCCGGTACTCGGCCACGGCTGGGACGAGAGCACTTGGGCGGATCCCACCCTGCCCGGCGCCGAAGAACTTGAGCGGGCGTCCGGTGGCAGGCCGGTGTACCTCTCGCGGGTCGACGTGCATTCCGCACTGGTCTCGACGTCCCTCGCCCGGTCAGCGGACCTTCGCGGCAAGGACGGGTACGACGGCGGCGCGCGGGTAACGCGCGCCGCCCACGAAGCTGCCCGGCTGGCAACGCGGCAGATGCCGCAGGAGACGCTCAGGCAGCACCAAAAACGTGCTTTGGCGGAAGCAGCGGCCAACGGTTACGTTGCGGTGGCCGAGATGGGTGCACCGCACATCGGCGGCGCCGCGGACCTCCGGACGGCAGCAGGCTGGAACGGCTCCGAACCGGGTTATTCGGCCTATCCGGAGGTCCTGCCGTATTGGGGTGAACTGGTTTCCACGGAGGAGCAGGCGCGGGCGCTGGTTGAGCAGTTCGGAGCAGGACTCCGCGGGCTGGCGGGCGACTTGAACATGGACGGATCGCTGGGTTCCCGCACGGCCGCCCTTCGCTCCGGTTACAGCGACGCGGCCCAGGAACGGGGCACCCTGTACCTGGACGTTGAGCAGGCCGCAGCCCACCTTGCCGCGTGCTCCCTGGCCGGGATCCAGGGCGGGTTCCACGTCATAGGCGACGCCGGCCTCGACGCCGCCCTGGCGGCACTGGACCTCGCGGCCCGGGAAGTGGGGGAGCAGAAGGTTCGGGCCGCAGGCCATCGGTTCGAGCATGTGGAGATGGCTGATGCCGCGGCCGTGGCTAAGCTGGCCCATTATTCCGTTACCGTCAGCGCCCAGCCGTCCTTCGACGCAGCGTGGGGCGGGCCGGGTGGCCTGTACGAGCGGCGGCTGGGTGGGCGGAGCCGGGCCATGAATCCGTTCGCCGCGTTCTATTCCGCCGGTGTGCCGGTGTGCTTTGGCAGTGACAGCCCCGTGACGCCGCTGCGCCCGTGGTCGAGTGTGCGGGCCTGCGTGGAGCACCACAACCCGGACGAACGCATCTCCGCCCGCGCGGCCTTCCTGGGGCACACCCGTGCCGGTTGGCGGGCCGCACGGCATACCAACCCGATGGCCGGGCAGCTCGTACCCGGTGCACCGGCCAGCTTTGCGGTGTGGGACGTGGAGGAACTGATGGTCCAGGTGGCTGATGGGCGGGTTCAGTCCTGGAGCACCGACCCGCGAGCCAGGACACCGCTGCTGCCGGCGCTGGACACCGGCTCGGATCCGGTGTGCCTGCAAACCGTGAAAGATGGCACCGAACTGTTCGCCAGCCCCGCACTGCGTTCCTGACGCAGGAATCCTCCGCCCCTATAATGGGGAGTTGCGCCCTGCGCCGGCATGGCCGGCATCCGGTGCACCGACCACTTCCACCAGGAAAGGCCCTTCGTGCGCGTCCTTACGATCATTCCCACCTACAACGAACTGGAATCGCTGCCCAAGACGCTCCAGCGCCTTCGCAAAGCCGTTCCGGCATCGGACGTGCTGGTGGTCGATGACAACAGCCCCGACGGCACCGGCCAGCTCGCCGACGGCTTCGCCGCCGAGGACCCCCAGGTCCACGTCCTGCACCGCAAGGGCAAGGAAGGCCTGGGCGCCGCCTACATCGCCGGGTTCAAATGGGGCCTGGACGCCGGCTACGACGTCCTCGTGGAAATGGACGCCGACGGCTCACACCAGCCCGAACAGCTGCCCCAACTGCTCGAGGCCGTCGAGCAAGGCGCCGACCTGGCCATGGGCTCACGCTGGGTCCCCGGCGGCAGCGTGGTCAACTGGCCCTTCTACCGCCAGGCCATCTCACGCGTCGGCAGCACCTACGCCCGGCTGATGCTCGGCCTGCCCATCAAGGACGTCACCGGCGGCTACCGCGCGTTCCGCAGGACCACCCTCGAAAAACTCAACCTGGACCAGGTCGACTCCGTCGGCTACGGCTTCCAGGTGGACCTGGCCTGGCGCGTGGCCAAACTGGGCCTGCGCATCGAAGAACGCCCCATCACCTTCGTAGAACGCGAACTCGGCGCCTCGAAAATGAGCGGCAACATCGTCATCGAAGCCATGGTCAACGTCACCAAATGGGGACTCACCGCCCGCTGGAACACGCTGTCCGGGAAACTGAAGAACAAGCAGGCCTGACTCCCCGGGAAGTTGCCGGCTGCGTCAGCGGACCGGCCGGCTTCCGACGGATGGGACAGAAAAGGGGGCGGCCCCGCACCGAAGTGCGGGGCCGCCCCCTGTCTTCAGCTTGCGCTATGCAGAACGGCGCTCTCCGCGGCGTTCGCGCAGGATGGTGAGGCGGTCCTCGAGGATCTGTTCGAGTTCAGGCAAGGAACGGCGTTCCAGCAGCATGTCCCAGTGGGTGCGCACTGCCTTGTCGTTGCTCGTGTCCGGCTTCTCGCCGTCAACCAGGAGCGCCTCCTTGCCGGTCTTGGAGACCCACACCGGAGGAATTTCCGCCTCGGAGGAGAACGTGACGAAGACCTGCTCGCCATCCGCGCACCGGTATTCGACCCGCTGGCGCGGAGCCGGCTCAACTCCGGACTCGGTCTCCATGCTCTGCGCACCAAGGCGCATGCCCCGCAGGCTGCGATCGCTCATGTTTTCTCCCTCTGGTCGGTTCGCGGATGAAAACTCCGCGCCAGCCGGCAGCGCCTTGGCGCTGCCGGACTACTGTGTGCACTGTGCTGCATCATTGGATTCAACGCATTGCGAAGCTTGGTTGTTCCAGCAGGTATACTCCTGCCGGACAAATACCCAATTATACGGGTGTTATCCCACTTGAACCAAAACAGGGAGGTTCCCGCGGCCGGAACCCTCCCTGTCGATGGCGGCTCCTACTGCTCGGTGCGCCCGGTGGCGGCGTCCCCGAACAATGCCGCGGCAGGGGAGTCGGTGCCTGCGCCGCCCATCGCATTGCCGATTCCCTTTAATGCTTCGCCGACTTCACTGGGGATGATCCACAGCTTGTTGGCCGAGCCCTCGGCCAGCTTGGGCAGGGTCTGCAGGTATTGGTAAGCCAGCAGCTTCTGGTCCGGGTTGCCCTTGTGGATGGCGTCAAAGACCTTTTGGATGGCCTGCGACTCGCCGTCGGCGCGAAGGATGGCGGCCTTCGCCTCGCCCTCGGCCTTGAGGATGGCCGCCTGCCGCTGGCCCTCGGCGGTGAGGATTGCCGACTGCTTGGTTCCCTCAGCGGTCAGGATGGCTGCGCGGCGGTCACGTTCGGCGCGCATCTGCTTCTCCATGGAGTCCTGGATGGAGTGCGGCGGATCGATGGCCTTCAGCTCCACGCGGGAGACGCGGATGCCCCACCGGCCAGTCGCCTCATCCAGGACGCCGCGGAGTTGCCCGTTGATCTGGTCGCGGGAGGTCAACGCCTCCTCGAGGTTGAGTCCGCCGACCACGTTCCGGAGCGTGGTGGTGGTCAGCTGCTCAACGGCCTGGATGTAGTTGGCGATCTCATAGGTGGCCGCACGCGGATCGGTGACCTGGAAGTAGACCACGGTGTCGATGGAGACGACGAGGTTGTCTTCCGTGATGACCGGTTGCGGCGGGAAGGACACCACCTGTTCGCGCAGGTCCAGGAGCGGCAGGAGCCGGTCCACGAAAGGGATGAGGATCGTCAGTCCGGGGTTCAGCGTCCGCTGGTACTTGCCGAGCCGTTCAACGACGCCGGCGCGGGCCTGCGGGATGATCCGGACGGACCGGACCAAAACGATAATGACAAAGACGATCAGGACCACCAGCACAATGGCCAATGCGGTTCCTCCTGCGTTTTCCATACAACTCCTTGTTCCCCAATTGTCAGGCTGTATCTGGACCGGCGGCCGCCGCCGGCGGCACCGAAACCACTGCTGTGGCACCGTCGATGGCCGAAACGACCACTTTTTGGCCCGCGGGAAGGACTCCCGCTGCGGAGCGTGCGCTCCATATATCGCCGCCGATTTTCACCAGGCCCCCGTCGGAGGTGACGGCTTCCATGACCACGGCCTGCTCACCGATCAGCCGGTCCACGTTCGTGCGTTGCTCGGACGGGCCCTTCTTGAGGTGGGACAGGGCTACGGGCCGGACGAAGGCCACCATGAGCAGGGACACGATGCAGAAGACGACCACCTGGAGCCAGGGCTCGGCGCCGGCGAAATCGGCCACGAGGGCGGCGAGGGCGCCGCCGCCGAGCATGATGAAGAAGAGGTCGAGGGTGATCATCTCGACCACGGCAAACGCCAGGAAAGCCGTGAGCCACAGCGCCCACCAGTTTTCACCAAGCCATTCAAACATCAGTGTTTTCCCCCTTGGTCACGGGGGAGCCGCCTGTACGGATCCGCCAGTAACTGTCTTTTCATCCTAGTCCGGGGATGTGCGGTCCGGGTGGGCTCACGCTTGGTGTAGGGGGATAGTGGCCAAGTCGTTACGCCCCAGCGCCGGCCCTGCGGAACACAAACAGCCTGAACTTCGCGTCGGCCGTGAGCGGCTCGGGGGAGTCTTCGAGCCGTGCGGCGAGCCCGGCGGAATCGAGGTGGTGGCCCGCCGGTCCCATGAACGCAAGGTCGGCGGCGGCGGCACGGGTCAGCTCCAGCGGGATGTCGACGTCGCGGTAGCCCTCCGGGTGGAACTGCCCTGCCATGGCCTCGTTGAGGCGCTCGTCCTTTCCTTCTTCAATGCCAAGCATTCCGGTGATGGCAGCGATGTCCCCCAGGTGGCCGCTTCGCGGCGTCACCACAACGAGGAGGCCGTTGGGGCGCAGCACCCGCGCAAATTCTGCCGGGTTGCGTGGGGCAAAGACGACCGTCACGGCATCGACGGAGCTGCTTGCCACCGGAAACGGCTGCCAGATGTCCCAGACAAGGTTCACCGCCTCAGGGTTGAGCCGGGCAGCACGGCGGAGCGCGAACTTGGAGATGTCCAGGCCAATGCCCGCAACCCGGCGCCCCTGGGCCGCGGCGGTGTCGAGGATTTCCCGCAGGTAATGTCCCGTACCCGTGCCGGAATCCAAAACGACAGGGCCTTCTTCCGGCAGGCGGGGCACGACGGCGGAGGCCACCGCCTGCGCCAGGAGCCGATAGTGGCCCGACCCCAGGAAATTCACGCGCGCGGCCACCATCGCGGCACTGTCCGGTTCGAAGGATGTGCCTTTTCCCACCAACAGGTTGAAATAACCCTGCCGGGCGGCGTCGAAGTGGTGGCCGCCGGCGCATGCCAGCCGCGGCTGGGCGGTATCCGCGGCAACGTGTTCCAGGGGACGGGAGCAGACCGGGCACACGAGGGGGAGATCGACGGAAGGCATGGGAACCATATTATGGGCGCCGGTGGGGCAACCATGGCGGCGTGGCGCGGAAGTGAAGGTCAGCCGAGGGATATTCCGGCGGGCCCGTCGTCGAACCCCAGGCCTTCACGTGCCTTGCTGATGCCGGCCTCAGCCCAGTGCGCGGCATATTCTGCATTGCTGCTCAGGGAACGGAGCTGGGCGCGGTCGATATAGAGGATGCCGTTCAGATGGTCCGTTTCGTGCTGCACGATCCGCGCCTGCCAGCCGGTAAATTCGCGCCGCTCAGCGGTACCGCCGGGTGCCTGGTATTCGAGCAGCACGGTGTCAGGCCTTGCCACCACTGCCTGCAGGCCGTTCAGGGAAAGGCACCCCTCGTAGAACGAGGCAAGTCCGGATCCCACCTGCGTGTAGCGCGGATTGAGGATGGCGAGAAAGTCCAGCGGGCTTCGGTTCCGCAGCGCCGCAGCGTCGGGGTCGACGTCGAATTTGTCCTCCAGCACCGCCAGCTGCAGGGGGATACCCAGCTGCGGGGCGGCGAGACCCACCCCGGGGGCCTCGTGCATGACCTGGCGCATGATCCCGATCAGGCGCTCCAGCTGGTCCGTGGACAACTGGCCGTCGTATTCGGCCGCGCGCTGGCGGAGGGCCGGATGGCCGGCCTGGACGATCGGCGGCAGGGACCCGGAGGCCAGGATCCGCTCCACGGTCTCACGGATTTCATCGGCGCCGGCGGCGGTTGGTGGAACAGTCAGGGTCATGGTGACAGCCTACTGGCGCAGTGGCCTGGAGGAACGCTCGGATAAGGTCGGTCTATGGCTGCTGAGTTTGCCCCGCCGGTGTCACCGCGGGAACATGTCCTCGAATTCATCCGGGTCCTCGAGGCGGGCGGAGGGGCTGCGGACATCAAGCCGTTCCTCGCGGAATCATTCGTGCTGACCGAGGCCCCGCA
The DNA here is from genome assembly GCF_029581595.2 of Arthrobacter sp. NQ7. Classification (NCBI taxonomy): domain Bacteria; kingdom Bacillati; phylum Actinomycetota; class Actinomycetes; order Micrococcales; family Micrococcaceae; genus Arthrobacter; species Arthrobacter sp. NQ7. The sequence goes on from NZ_JARFXU020000020.1 coordinate 88,573, forward strand.
CCTGCTGGCCCCCGAGGGTTCAACCCGGACGCTGGCAGGGGTGCTGGCCGGCGCCGACCAAAGCCGCGAGGTGGTCACAGACCAAAAGTTCACCATCCGCCGCACCACGTGCGAAGGAAACCGGGTGGCCGTGGAGGCGGACTGGTCCGCCACTGTCCTCATGGACCTGCGGTACTGGGACCGAGGCGAGACCATCAGGGCCCGGACGTCATCCGTCTTTGAGCTGAGCGACGGCCTTATTGTGAGCCAGGACAGTTACGACTGCTACTTCCGGTAGCCCGACAAGGGTCCGGAAGGCCAGAAGTGCATGATGATCAGTGCATGGTGAAACGCCGCGCAGCCCACCGGTTCACGGCGGGAAGCGCTGCTGCCGCACCTATGGCGGCTGTGCGCACAGCCAGAAGCGGCGCGGGCAGAGGCCTGCCGAGCATCATGTTGACCTCAGCCTGGCGCCTGGCCAGGACTGCAGCCTGCATCCGCCGTTTCCCGAACTCCCGCAGCTGCCTGCCCACTGGCCGACCCTCCAGTGCCGCACAGATCACGGGCACCAGCTCACTGGCATCAAGCCAGCCAAGGTTCATGCCCTGGCCACCGATGGGGCTGACTTCATGGGCGGCGTCACCGAGCAGCACGGCCCGGCCGGCAACCATGCGCCGCGCGAGAGTGGACCGGACGCTGAAGGAGCTCAGCATCGTGTTGGTGGCCGCGTCCGGGAGGAATCCCGTGCGTCGCCGCACCAGGTGCACCAGGTCGTCCGCCACGGCAGCCGGGGGTGCGGGCCGTTCCAGCCGCACCACCCAGCGGCGCACCCCGCCCGGCAGGGGAAAGGATTCAACGATTCCCTCCGGCTCAAGGAACAGGACGGCCTTGTCCCCGTAGTCCGTACAGTCGTCGAAGTCGCCCATGAGGTAGTGGTCGGGGTAGGTCCGCCCGGATGCGGGAATACCGAGGGCGTCCCGCAGCCCGGAACGGGCACCGTCCGCGACAGCCAGCAAGGCCGCGCGCGCGCTGCCGCTGCTGTCCTGTCCGGCACCTGCGACGGACCCGAATGCCACGGTGACCCCGCCGCCGTCGTCCGTCACACCGGTGACATGGGCACCCCGGATGACCGCCCCCGGATCCAGTGCGCGGACCCTCTCTTCCAGGAGCTCTTCGGTGCGGAACTGCGGGAGCGCCAGGACGAACGGAAACTCAGAAGAGACCTCGTCGAAGGCCATGGTCCCCACGGTCCTCCCGCCGCTGACTGCCATGCCCGCCCTGATGCGGACCCCCTCCTGCACCATGCCTGCCGCCACGTCGATACCGGCGAGTGCCTCGAGCGCGGGAGGATGGATGCCAATGGCGCGGCTGTGCCTGTTCCGGCACCGCCGTTGCTCCAGGACTTTGACCGACACACCCTCCTGCAGGAGCGCGGCAGCAAGGTAAAGGCCAACGGGGCCGCCGCCGGCGATCAGGACATCAGCGTCCATGTCAGGCCTTGCGGCAGGCCAGGACCTGATGGAAAGCCCCTGAGCGTTCCACGGTCCAGCCCGGGGGAGCGGCCGCCGCCAGCTCCACCGGCAGGTAGCTGCGGCGGATTGAGGTGAGGCCGTCTTCCCGGATGAACGACTGCCGGAACGGCAGCGCGGCCACCCCGAAAAGGGCAAACGCCACGGTGCTGCGGATGAGGTCGTTGTGCAGGGCTTTGCGGGCCGCCAGGAGTTCCGAGTCGGCTAAAAGTTGGCGAAGCTCTGCGGGTGTGAGGTGGTGCAGCACGTGGTTGGAAATCACGACGTCGAACACCGCACCTTCCCGGACCAGGTCGCCGCTGTGGGCCTGGCGGAACCCCACGCCTGGCAGGGGCGGCCGCTGCCGGGCGAACCGGGCTGCCCGCGGATCAGGGTCGATGCCCAGGACCTGCATCGCTTTGCCGTCCCGGGCGGCCCAGCGGGCCAGCATCACAGGGAGGTCGCCGCCGCCGGAGCCGATGTCCAGGACCGTCACAGGGCCGGGGCCCGGTTTGGTGATGGTCCGAAGCTCCCGCTCGTACAGCCGCCGCCATCCGGACAGCACCCGGTTGATGACGCCGAACTGCCGGTAGGTGTTGTCCAGGAGCCGGGCGTCGCAATCGGGCCGGTCCATTTCCTCGATGTCCCCGGCAGCACGCCGGCGCAGCAGGATTCCCATGTGTGGAACCCCGTCAGGCGACGGGCGCTTCCGCGGTATCCCGGTCCCCGGGGGCTGCCGGATTTTCTTCAGCCAGGTCCTGCCGGCCCCTGGTCCGGCTTCCGGCCGTTGCCTGGCGGAGTTTGGTGAACAGCCCGGTCTCCACGGTCAGGCCGGGACCGAAGGCCATGGAGCAGATCCGCCCGTCATCCTGCCCGTCTTCCTGGACGGGTTGTTCCAGGATGTACTTGATGACGAACAGCACGGTGGCGCTGCTCATGTTGCCGTAGTTGCGCAGGACGTGGCGTGCGGGAACCAATTGGGCGTCGCTGAGGCCCAGCCGGGACTGCACCTTGTCAAGGATGCTGCGGCCGCCCGGGTGGATGGCCCAGTGGGGGATGGCGGAGTAGGGGAGCGCGGCCAGTTCCGGTTCCTTGGCGAGGAGGGGCTTCAGGGCATCCACGATGTGGTCATCAATAATATGCGGCACATAGTTGCCAAGCACCATCTCAAAACCGTTATCGCCAATGTTCCAGGCCATGGAGTCCTCGCCGACCGGCGTCAGGACGGTCTCGAAGTGGTCCAGCGTCAGCAGCGCTGATTCTTCCGCGCCTGGCCGGGCGGTGACGACGGCGGCCGCGGCACCATCGGCGAACAGGGCTGAGCCCATGATGGTGTCGGGGTCGTTGGAGGTGCGTACGTGCAGGGAGCACAGTTCGGCGCAGACGACCAGGACCACCGCGTTGGGGTCCGCCTCACAGAAGAGTTTCGCAGCGCGCAGCGCGGGAAACGCCGCGTAGCAGCCCATGAAACCGAGGTGGTACCGCTGGACGGCGGGGCTGAGGCCGAGTTCCCGTACCACCTTGTAATCGGGGCCTGGGTTGAAGAAGCCGGTGCAGGACACGGTGACGAGATGAGTTATGTCAAGTAAATCCAGTTCGGGGGCGGCCTGCAGGGCGGCCCGGGCAGCCGCCACGAAGAGCTTTGTGGCTTCCCGGGCAAAGATGTCATTGCGGACCTTGGTGCTTGGGTTCAGCAGCAGGCCGGATTCCTGGTCGTAGAACTGCGGGTTTTCTGCCCGGGACGTGTTGGTGAGTTCCTGGACTGCGGTGAACCGGGTATCGATGGCCGCACCATCAAAACAGGTATTGACCAGGCGTGAACCCAGGCGCGACAAGCCGGGCTGTGCTGCAAAAACGTCGCGGGCTTCAGACTGGATCAGCTTTGTCGGAGGAACTGCCGTTTCGAGTGAACGCACGTAGACCGTCATTGCTTCATTCTTGACGGGCGCCTGGATAAAGACAATGGTGCCGACGGGTTTGACCAGCGCCTTTACCGTGCCGTCCGAGGCCACAATGGATGTCTGCCGGCGCCCCGTCCGGGCACATTCCTAAAGCGCCGATAATCTACATTATGTCAAGTAGAATAGTGATTATTGCATCTGATGCATGATCACCCCTCCTCCGCCTGGGACTTGCTGCCACGCAGTCATTCATCTTTGAAAAGTGCCCGTGACCTGCGGAAACACTTCGTACACAGTGGGCGCAGGG